>JBFXJV010000265.1:0-5325 GCA_050174515.1 Methylocystis sp. | reverse complement strand
GCGCGCAGGTGAACATGGTCTCGCAAAGCTGGGACGGGAAGCGCGTCTATTTCACGACGTCGCTGCTCGCCAACTGGGACAAGAAGGACGCTGACAACGAGCAGTTCCTGAAGGGCTATTCTTGGGACGGCAAGGAGCTGACGCAGGATTTCGTCGTCGATTTCCACAAGGAGGGCCTCGGCCGTGCGCATCATATGAAGTTCACCGCGCGCGCCCAGAAGGCCGAGCAGCCGTGAGCGCGCGCTGCAACGTAGCGGGCGCCGCAATCGCCTTTGCGCTCGCGCTCGCAGCGACGGCAGCCTTCGCTGTGGACCCGGCAGTCACGAGACTGCCGGCGCCCGGAAGCTATGTGCTGCATTCGATCCAGAGCGCGCCAGAGGCGTCGCTGCTCGACGCGCAAGGCAGGCGGACGTCGCTCTCCGCTTACACGCGGGGCGCGGTAACGGCGCTCGGCTTCTTCTATTCGCGTTGCGCCGATCCCCTCGGCTGCCCAGTCGCCTGGACCACATTCGAAGAGACGCGAAAGCAGGCGGAGACCGATCCGCTCCTGAAGGGCAGGCTGCGCCTTGTCTTCATCAGCCTCGATCCCAACCGCGACACGCCTTCAGTCTTGCGCATGTTGGAGACGCAGGAGCGGGGCGGCGACGTGCCCTGGGTCTTTCTCGCCGGCGCGAGCGAAGTGGAGATGAAGCCGCTGCTTGCCGCCATGGGCCAGGATATCGCCTATGAGACGGATCGCGCCGGGAAGCGCACCGGCGCGATCAATCATATGCTGAAAGTGTTTCTGATCGATCCTGGAGGCCGGGTCCGCGAGATCTACAGCACGGCGTTCTTGACGACTGAAGGCTTGCTTAATGACCTCCGGACGCTCGCGATGGAGTTTCCGGACGCAAGCAACGCGGTCGCCGCAAAATGAACGTCGCGCAGTTCATCATTGCGCGCTTTCTGACCATTCTCGCTGTGATGGGCTGCATCAACAGCGCTGCAGGGGAGGCCATCAAACCGCCGCTGGGACTCCCTCCGGTTCCTGCCGCAGTCGCGGGAACGCCTGAGATGCGCAAGCTCGGCGAGAAGCTTTTCTTCGATCGCAGCCTTTCCGCGAATGGCACGCTCTCCTGCGCCATGTGCCACATTCCCGGGCAGGGCTTCGCCTCGAACCAAAGCGCGCTTTCGATCGGCATGGAAGGACGATCGCTGCGCCGTAACGCGCCCTCGCTCTACAATGTCGTCTTCAAGAAATTCCTCTTCCATGACGGTCGCGAGACCGATCTCGCCGCGCAGGTCTGGGGGCCGCTGCTCGCCGCCGACGAAATGGGCAACGCTGGCATTGGCCCGCTGATCGCCCGACTCCGCGCCGACATGGACTATGGACCCCTGTTCGAGGCGGCCTTTCCGGGCGAAGGCGCGACGATGATGACGCTGGGCCGCGCCATTGCCGCCTATGAAGCGTCGCTGCTGCGCGGCGGCGGGCGCTTCGATCGCGCTGTCTATGGCGGCGCGCGCGCGGCGCTGACGCCGCAGGAATGGCTGGGCTATGAGCTGTTCATCGGCAAGGCGGGCTGCGCCGGCTGCCATACGATCGGCGCCGAGACCGCGCTCTTCACCGACCAGTCCTGGCATAACACCGGGGTCGCGTTTCGGGCCGGGGCGACGGGCGGCAAACATTTGGTGCAACTCGCGCCCGGCGTTTTCCAAAACGTCGACATCTCTGCGGTCGGCCTCAGCCGAGCCGGAGCGTCGAATGACGTTGGCCGTTTCGAGATCACCAATGCGCCCGCCGATCGCTGGGCGTATGTCACACCGATGCTGCGTGGCGTAGCCGAGAGTTCGCCCTACATGCACGATGGAAGCCTGAGCACGCTCGCCGAGGTCGTTGAATTTTACGACCGCGGCGGGGGAGCCAATCCGTCGCTCGACCCGAAAATCCTTCCGCTGGGTCTGAGCGCGGAAGAAAAGGCGGCGATCGTCGCCTTTCTCGAGGCGCTTTGAATCTAGCCCGCAGGGCCTGAACTCGCAGGTTGTCGGCCGCGCCGCGTTCAGCCGTTTTGCGTGGCTCCCGCCGCAAAACGGCGCCCGGCAAACATTGACTTGAACGCACGCTTTCTCCTATATGCCTGCGATCGGCGCCGCTCCAAAAGGGGCGGCGAATGTTTTGTGACGGCTGTGCGTCGTCGCAGGCGCCGAACCAGTTTTGAGCCATCTGCGGCAAAGTCGCGGGCGGCGTCGGCCAGACGAGCGCGGGAGCGGGCCATGACGTCCCTTTCGCCAGCGGAGAAGAACGGTGAAACGGACATTTCAGCCCAGCAAGATTGTGCGCAAGCGGCGTCACGGCTTTCGCGCCCGCATGGCCACGGTTGGCGGCCGCAACGTCATCGCCGCGCGGCGCGCCCGCGGACGCAAGCGCCTGTCGGCCTGATCCGGCTCCAAGCGGGCGAGGCGGATGGCTGCATGAAGGCGCAAGTCCCCGCCGAAGGTGAGAAATCCCCGCGCCCGGAGGTTCTGCGCCGGCGCGGAGATTTTGTGCGGGCGTCGCGCGGCGCGCGCGTCGCCCTGCCGGCCTTCACGGTGCAGATGGCGCCGCGGGAGCCTGTGGACACGACGGCGCCGGCCCGTTTCGGCCTTACGGTCACGCGGAAGGTCGCCGGGGCGGTGGAGCGCAACCGGATCCGCCGCCGGCTTCGCGAGGCCCTGCGCCTCGGCGGCGCCCTTGGCGCGAAGCCGGGTCGCGACTACGTCTTCGTCGCGCGGCGCGCGGTCCTCTCAGCGCCGTTTCCCGAACTTCTCGCGCAGATGACCGAAGGACTCGCCAGATTGAATGATCGCGGCGCGGCGGGTCCAAGAGGCAAAGCCCAAGACGCAAACAGGAAGACAGGCTGACACGGTCATGAACGAAAACACCAAGAACATGATCCTCGCCGCGGCCGTGTCGCTGGTCTTCATCGGCCTGTGGGATTATTTCTACGCCTTCCCGGAGATGGACAAGCAGCGCCGGGCGCAGTCGGAACAGGCGCGGCTCGCCAAGGTTCCCAAGCTCGGCGCGCCCGAGCAAAGGGTGACGGCCGCCGCGCCCGTCAAGGCGGCGCCCAAGACGCGCGCTGAAGCCTTGGCGCTCAGCCCCCGCCTCGCCATCGACACAAGGTCGATTTCCGGCTCGATCGCCCTGAAAGGCGCGCGCATCGACGACGTTTCCTTGAAGAAATATCGCGAGACCGTCGACCCTTCGAGCCCGATCATCACGCTGCTTTCGCCCGAGGACGCGCCCGGCGCCTATTACGCAGAACTCGGCTATCTGACCGCCGAAACCGAAAATGCGCCGGTCCTGCCGACGACCGAGACGCTGTGGACCGCGGATTCCGAATTGCTGACCGCAACGAAGCCTGTGACGCTCACCTGGGACAACGGCCACGGTCTCGTCTTCAAGCGCGTCATCTCGGTCGACGACGAATATCTCTTCACGGTCAAGGACAGCGTCGAAAACAAGGCGGATAAGCCGGTCACGCTTTACAATTACGCGCGGGTGAACCGCGTCGGCCACCCGCCGTCCGCGGGCTACGCCGCCTTGCATGAGGGCTTCGTCGGCGTCATCGGCGACTCCGGACAGGAAGTCACCTATGACAAGATCGAGAAGGAAGACAACGCGGTCAAGACGTTCAAAGGCGTCGGCGGCTGGGTTGGACTGACCGACAAATATTGGGCGGCCGTCGTCGCGCCCAATCAGGATGCGCCGATGGAGGCGCGCTTCGCTGCGATGGGCGGCACGGTGAAGACCTATCAGGCGGACACGGTCAGCGACCCCGCCACGGTCGAGCCCGGGAAACCCGCCGAGGCGACGACTTATGTTTTCGCCGGCGCCAAGGTCGTCGACGTGCTCGACGCCTATAAGGAGAATCCCGGCCTCAAGCGCTTCGATCTGCTGATCGACTGGGGTTGGTTCTACTTCATCACCCGGCCGATGTTTCGCCTGATCGACTTCCTCTACAAGGTCCTCGGCAATTTCGGCCTCGCCATCCTGTCGGTGACGGTCATCGTCAAACTCGCCTTCCTGCCGCTCGCCAACAAGAGCTACCAATCGATCGCCAAGATGAAGGCGATTCAGCCCAAGATCAAAGAGCTGAAGGAAAAATACGGCGACGACAAGCATAAGTTCAACATGGAGCAAATGGAGCTGTTCAAGCGGGAGAAGGTCAATCCCGCGAGCGGCTGTCTACCGGTGATCGTGCAGATTCCCGTCTTCTTCTCGCTCTATAAGGTTCTGGTCGTGACGATCGAAATGCGTCACGCGCCCTTCTTCGGCTGGATCAAGGATCTCTCTGCGCCAGACCCGACCAATGTCTTCAACCTGTTCGGCCTGCTGCCCTTCGATCCGACTCACATCGCGATTTTCGGCCCCTATCTCGCGCTCGGCGTCTGGCCGCTGCTGATGGGCGTCTCGATGTGGTTGCAGATGAAGATGAATCCCGAGCCCGCCGACGAGATTCAAAAGACGATGTTCGCCTGGATGCCGGTGATCTTCACCTTCACCATGGGCGGCTTCGCCTCGGGCCTGCTGATTTACTGGACTTGGAACAACCTCCTGTCGATCGTGCAGCAGGGTGTCATCATGAAGCGCGCCGGCGTGAAGTTCGAGTTCTGGGACAATTTGCGCAAGACGTTTCAGCGCGCCTAGGGACGGCCGTCGGGCTTAGGCAGTCGGCAGTAGACAAGCCGACTGCCGATTGCCGGCTGCCGACAGCCGATCTCATGCACGAAGCAGCCGAGACAGATTTCGCGGAGCAGGGCCGCCTTCTCTTCGCCGGTCCCTGCGACTTCATCTTCGCGAGCGCCAAGGCGAGCGATCTTCCGCCGATCGGGCCGCCGGAGATCGCCTTCGCGGGGCGCTCAAACGTCGGCAAATCCTCGCTGCTTAACGCCCTGACCAATCGCAAAACGCTCGCGCGCGTCTCCAACACGCCGGGTCGGACGCAGCAGCTCAATTTCTTTGCGCTCGGCGGCGCGCCGGGCGCTGAGCGCCTGCGCCTCGTCGACATGCCGGGTTATGGCTATGCGGCGGTCGGCAAGGAGAAAGTCGCGAACTGGTCGCAACTGATGCGCGACTATCTCAAGGGCAGGGCGAGCCTTGCCCGCGTCTTCCTGCTCGTCGACGGGCGTCGCGGCGTGAAGCCTCTCGACGAAGAAATGTTCGATCTCCTCGATCAGTCCGCCGTCTCCTATCAGGCGGTCTTGACCAAGCATGACGAGTTGAAGACTGCCGAGCGGGACGAGGTCCTCGCCGCGACGATAAAAGCGCTGGAGAAGCGGCCGGCGGCCTATCCCGAGGTGATTTTC
>JBFXJV010000264.1:0-5336 GCA_050174515.1 Methylocystis sp. | reverse complement strand
GACTGGGGCTCGTCGGAATCTACGCCGAGCCCGTCACCACGCACACATTCTCGCAGCGCAATGACGAGCGCGCCGGGATGCCGACGACCGCCATCCTGCTTGGCGCGGCGCCGGAGACGCTGCATTCCAAAGACCTGCCCGTGCCGACGGCCGGGCAACGCCAGAGCTTTCTGCTGACTTTCCGCTTCCTGCAGCCGTCGCGCGCATGTGAAATCGTCGCGCCGCAGCACTATCGCGACGTTATTTCGGCGACATATGGGAGTCTTGGCGTTGGCGTTTCTCCGCTCGAAGGCAAGACGCCAAAAGTAAAGCGATCGACGACGAGCATCGCCGTCAACGACGGCGGCTACGGCAGGATTCGCTTCGAGACGATCGGATCGAACGCCGCCATCGAACTGGCGCAGGCGATCAGCGACGTCGACAGTCTGGGCGCTCGCGCCGTGCAGCTTTCCGCCCATATTGGCGATGCTGGACTGCCGCTATTGGTGGAGAGCGCGCGCGATTTGGGATTTTTCTTTTGCGGCTTGGCTCCGGCCTTCTCAGATGGCGGCGATCTGCTGCTGATGCAGCGCCTGAGCGAGCCGCTCGACGTCAGCGCCTTGCAATTGTTTACGGATCAGACGAAGGAACTTGCAGCCTTCATTGAACAGGACCGGCAGTCGGCGACGAGCCGGCGATGAAAGTGGGTTAGCGACGTGACGCGACCCCAGTCGATCCTCTTCGCCTGCACGCTAAACACTGTTCGATCACCCATGGCAGAGGCGATCGCAAGGCATTATTTTGGCCGCGAAATCTACTTCGCTTCGGCGGGACTGAAACGCGGCGCGCCGGACCCTTTCGCCATCGCGGCGATGGAGGAGATCGGCGTCGATATTTCGGCCCACAAGCCTCACATCTTCGAAGATCTCGAAGATTCCAATTTCGATCTGATCGTGACGCTGTCGCCCGAGGCGCATCACAAGGCGCTGGAATTCACCCGCACGATGGCGGTCGACGTCGTCTATTGGCCGACGCCGGACGCGACCGCCGCCCACGGATCGCGCGAAGCTATACTCGACGCCTATCGCGACGTGCGCGAGAGGCTGACGGGGCGGATCAAGGATCTGCTCGGCCACGGGCCGCGGCCAAGCGTATGAGTAGCGACGCGCCTTTTTGATCCCGCCCACAGGATTTTCAATGCGCTTCGCGCGTGATCGGGAATCCAAAAATCACATTAAACATGTTGCGTTCGCCAGCGGCTCGCAATGACGACCGACGGCATCCTCGATTAGATTTAAATGCGCCCGATCAAGTCTTCGTCCTGTCGGAAGTGACGACCCGAACTTACAGAACTTAAACTGACTTTTTCATCTGCGCGCAGAAGCGCTGGGCGAAGGCGATCAAAGCGCGATCGGCGCCATGTCGGCCGACGAAGGACAGCGCAACCGGCGCTTCGCTCGTCGGAAGCGGAACGCTGATCTGCGGCAGGCCGAAAAAGCTGGCGATGAGAAACAGGCGCATCATCTGATAGCGCTTGGCGTCAAGCGTTTCTTCGCTTTCGGTGAGTAGCGGCGCGCGAAACGGCGCGGTCGGCATGACGATGAAGCCGCGCGCGCCAAGCATCGCGTCAATCCTTGCTCGCTCCTTGTCGCGAAAGGCTCGGGCGGCGTCCTTTTGCTCGGCGGTCGCCTTGGCCGCAAAGGCGAAACGCTCTTCGACGCCCTTGCCGAAGGCCGGGCTGTTCGCCGTAATCCAGTCGCCATGCGCCGCCCAGGCTTCGAAAGCCTGCATATTGCGGAAATGCCCGAGCGCCGTCTTGAAGAATTCCTCGCCCAGCGTCGCTTCGCGCCATGGCTCGAACGCCTTCAGAGCGTCGATCGGATGCGCCGCCGCCGAGGCGAAATCCATTTCGACTCCGGAAAAGGCGTCGGTGAGCAGCACGGCTTCTTTGACCTCGGCGTTCTTCGCGTCCGCCGGCAACAAAACGTCGCCGACCGACGCCATGGCGTCGATGTCGCGGGCGAACCAGCCGATCGCGTCGAAGGACGGCGCCAGCGGAACGATTCCCTCCATCGACACGGCGCCATGCGATGCTCGGAACCCTAAGATTCCGCAAAAGGCGGCCGGCGCGCGGCAGGAGCCGGCGGTGTCTGTGCCAATGGCGAAATTGACCTGACCGGCGGCGACGGCGACCGCCGAGCCCGTAGACGAGCCGCCAGGATGTCGGTCCTGCGCGGCGGGATTGATCGGCGTGCCGTAATGCGGATTGGCGCCGAGCAGACTATAGGCCATCTCATCCATATTGGTCTTGCCGACGAGGCGCGCTCCGGCGTCAAGCAAGCGATCCACGACCGGCGCATTGCGCGTGGCCGCGGGATGCGTCTTCGCCCATGTCGGGTGTCCGTTCGTCGAGACATGGCCGGCGACGTCGATGTTCTCCTTGACGACGAATGTCGCGCCCGCGAGCGGCCCCGGCGCATCTGTGCCCTGGTTGAGAACGACGGAGAGCGCGCCGAGATCTACTTTCATCGCGGCATCCTTCCTAATACGGCCAGAGCATCGGCGCGGCGGGAATAGAATTGCGCCTGAGCGGGAATATACTCAAGATTGTGGCGAGACGAAACGCGCGGGCCACGGAAGCCGCGGTTGCACAGTCTCCCGGCTTCCGCCAGAGTGTCCGATGTGGCGTGGAGAGGCGGAGAAGCGAGATGGATGAATTTGGCGGCGGCTTTCTCCGCAATGCGATAATCGGCTTTGCGCTGGCTTTGGCCGTTTCTATCATCTACGTCTGGTACAGCCGATAGGCGCGCGCGTCGCGGCATGAGCGCTCGCATTCAGAATATCTGCGGCCTGGCGATCATCAGCCATATAATCGCCAAAACGGCGCCGAAAGCGGGAAAGCCAAAGGCGAACCACCACCAGAATAATCTGTGGTAGCTCTGCGGCAGCGGCTCATTCGCCGCAACAGTGGCCTGCGCGATGTCGCGCATGCGCATCTGCATCCAGACGACTGGCAGCCAGAAGGCGCCGGTAAAAAAATAGAGCGCGATTGAAAGCGCGATCCAGCCCTCAGCGAGCGAATATCCCGAGAGCCAGGCGAGCGCTACGCCGGTGATCGGCTGGAGCACGACGGCCAAGGCCGTAAACAGGAAATCGGCGAGCACGACAATGCGCGCCACGCCGGCGATGACCGGCGCGGAGCGGGTGACATGCGCCATCACCATGAAGAAGGCGATTCCGGCCCCTGTGCCGAGCAAAACCGTGGCGCCGATGATGTGAAGAAATTTGAGAATGAGATAAATCATCTATCGTTGACGATCGCCAGACACACGATATTCAGCGCCATCACCGGCCAGACTTTGAGCATCGGGGCCAGCGGGTCCATCCAGAGTCGCGGCGCCAGGATGGAGCCGAGGATAAGATAGACGAATGAGAGGATGAGCGCGGCGACAAGCGCGATTTTCGACGTTCTGCGAAAGGCGATGGCGACGCCGATGATGAGATCGGATGAGGCGCCGGCGAATATGGTCAGCGGAACGATCGGGCCAGACAGTCCGCCTTCATGCAACAGCTTGAGCCCGATATCCCATCCCGGTCCGAATGAAATCAACGCCGTCGAAATCCAAGTCAGCGCGGTGACGGCGAAAATGAGCGGCTTGAGCGCATAGATGCGCGCAAACCATTTCTCGCGCACATCCGCGGGCTCGGCCGCGAGCGCGGAGTCGAGCGAGCGCGGCTGGATGCCCGTGACGCCGGTCCATTGCGTCGGATCGCCGACGGCGCCCCGCGTCATTTCTCTTCTTGCGATGTCGCGGATCGGCGTGCGCCAGCCGAGCCAGGCGATAAAATCGCCGATCCGGTACATCGCATTGATCAGCCAGTCGGGAAGATCGACGCGCCACGCCGGCCGCCATCCGAGCCAGCCGCGGTAGGCGGCGACGACATCGTTGAATGTCAGGCGCTCGGGCCCGACGATCTCAAGTTCAAGGCGCGAAGGCGCCGAGGACGAGAGAAAGAACAGCGCCGTCGCCACGACATCATCGAGCTGAACGATCTGCAGCTCGCCGGCGTTCTTGAAGCGAGGGACGATCGGCAGCGCCGCCAAGCCTCGAAACAGAGCGCTTCCGCCGTAAGCGCGGCGCCCGACGACGACGGACGGGCGCAGGATGACCCAATCGAGCGATGTGGCCTTCAACGCATTGTCGCCCTCGGCCTTGCTTCTGGAGAACTCGCTCGGCGTTTGGCGGTCGACGCCGACGCCGGAAAAGTGAATGACGCGTTTGACGCCCGCCTGTTCACATGCCGCAAACAGAGTCGCCGGACCCAGGCGATGCGCGGCGTCGGTCGAATCGGCGCCGCTTCCGCCGAGCACGCCAGCGCAATTGACGACGGCGTCGACGCCATCGAGATATGTCGACCATTGCCGCGAGTCGTTTATGGTTCTCAGGTCGAGGGAAACCCAGTTCGCCTTAAGAAACTGCCGTCGAACGCTGGCCCGTCCGCGCGAAACGGCGATCACGCAATGTCCAGTCGAAAGAAGCTTTGCAAGAAGGCTCGATCCGATAAGGCCTGTCGCGCCAACGAGAAGAACTTTCATCGGTCGCTCTTGATCTTGAAACGTCGGCGTCGCCTTAAATCAAATCCGCGCGCGTCATGTTACAGGGGCCAGCGCCACAGGAGCAATGCGGCTTCTTCGCGGGTGCGCTATCGCAGCATTCGGTAGATGACGCTGAACAGGGTGGCGTTGACCGTCGCCAGAATCAGGACGATCAGTAACGTCTCAGCTATCCGATCAAAATCTCGCTGGGGCGACATTTGGCGCCTCGCGCATTCAAGCTGCGCAGCGACATTTAGTTAGAGCGGCTGCGCCGAGCGGCAATCGTGGCCGCGGAGCGCTCGCTCACGGACTTCCCGCCAATGTCATTTGGCATATTCAGAGTAGTCGCCGACTTTGTTGATCGTCGGAAGCTTGTATGTGTCGTCGAAGAATTCTTTACCTGCGCCATAAGCCCGCATGTAGGGAAACCAACCACGACCTGGAATGGTGCGCGCATAGTTGGCCTCCCAACCCTTAGGCGGGTCGCCGGGGCCAAGCAGCATATAGCAGGAGCCATCGGCGTTCTCTCGCAGTCCCTTGGTCCGACTGCCTACTGTCGCCTTTCCCGCACCTTCTTCGTTGCGATTATCAATCAGGCAGCGCGTATCGGCATCGTAGATCACTATGGACCAGAATAGCGAAGCCGGAACATCTGCGTTGACGCGAATGACATAGCTGTTCTCGCCCAACAGGCGCCCGCCGTCCTCGTCCTCAAACTTGCCGATGTAAGCCTGCGATTTGCCGGGGGGCGGGACCGTCA
>JBFXJV010000263.1:0-5339 GCA_050174515.1 Methylocystis sp. | reverse complement strand
CTGAGAAGTTCGTCGCGGGGTTGGAGGCCGACATTCAGGGCGCCGGCGTGCGCGGCGGCGGCGGGCTTGCCAATGTGACGCCGGCGCCCGGCGGCTTCGCCGTGACGAGCGCCACCCTTCGTCGCAGACTTGAGAATTTCGGCACCGTTCGCGGGCGTCTCGGCTATGCCGTGACGCCAACGATTCTCGTCTATGCGACCGGCGGCCTCGCCTATGGCGGCGTCGGCGTGACGTCTGCGGTCGCGCAAAGTCTGACGCCGTCTACTTTTATCGCAGATATTGCGAAAGGCGATTTCTATGAGAATCGCATCGGCTGGACGATCGGAGGCGGCGCCGAAATCGCTCTGGGTCATAATCTGAGCGCCAAACTGGAATATCTGTATTACGATTTGGGCTCCGCCTCATTCGCGGCCCCAAGCAGCTCGCTCGCATTCACTGACGCGACCACCGGCATCCTGCAGCTTGTCGACGCTTCGCGCGTTTCGACGCGCTTTAACGGCCATCTCTTGCGGCTGGGACTCAATCATCGTTTCGATTGGAGCATACCTTCGACGTCCGGCTCGCCCGCGACGCCGCTATTCGCGTCGCCCAAATTCGATCCGGTGGAACGGTCTGCATTTGCCGATTGGCGCGTGAAGGTCATGCCCTATTTGTGGGCGATCAATACAAACGGCGCGTTGATCGCCGGCGGAGACGCGATCGGAACGGATACGACAATCGTCGACGCGTTCACTAAGACCAGCTCATTCCCGCTTGCCTTTATGGGACGGGTGGAAGTGAGCAACGGACCTTTGCTGCTTTATGGCGACTTCGCCTGGGCGCGACTGCGATTCGCCGGCTCGACGCTGAAGTTGGTTTCGCCGGTCGCGGATGTCGCGCTCGCCGTCAGCGCAGGCGGTCGCCTGAAGCAAACTCTCGCTATTGGCGAGGCGGGCGTCGCTTACGAACTCGCCCGCTGGAAATTTCTCGGCGCTCCAGATTCAACGATCGCGCTCGGCGCATACGCCGGGCTCCGATATGGCTATTTAGGAATAGACCTCAAGACGAACGTTCTTGGCGCCGCGAACTCGGAACTCCTCGACCTGGCGGTCTTCGGCGCGCGCTCCAGCGCCAGGTCCGGCAGCATCCGATGGGTTGATCCGGTCGTCGGCATTCAGCTCCGCCACGCATTCGCGCCGGGCGAGGAATTCTGCATGCGCGGCGATATCGGCGGCTTCGGCGCCGGCAGCAAATTCAGCTGGCAGTTTTACGGCGGCTACACCCGGGACTTTGAATTCAGCGGTCTGAAGTTCGCAGGCATGATCGGCTACCGCGCGCTGGGCATTAACTACTCGACCTGGGCGAATGGTCAGGAAAATGGCCTCAACGCCGTCATCCACGGGCCAGTTACCGGGGTGGGGATGCGCTTTTAAATGGGCGCCGCCAGCGCGCTCGATGCCAAGCTGACGCGCGGTGGGCGGAGAAATCGGAAGAACCGGGTCAGCACATCCGGCGTTTACGCCAGCGTCATTGCTCGAATTTCCAAACGCGCCCCCAATCCTTTTTCATGCTAATCACAATCCATCCTTGCCTCTTCGCCTCATCATACAATGACTGAGGAAAGGTTCCGACTTTAGTATCGGGCAACCCAAGCGCAGGGCCGTAGGCGTATTCGCGTTTGGCGTCATCATGCAGAAGCAGCATCGCGAGCCGCTCGCCGTTCCCGGCTTTGGTGTATTCGAGCATCTGGCGGTCGCCGGTCGAGTTTCCAAAGGCGGCAAACGGACGGCGTCCGATCATCAAGTGAATCGCCTCGGGCTTCCCGGCATTATTGTCATTGAGCAGAAGCTTCGGCTCTTTGGTCAGAACCGGACGTCCGCTTTTGTCGTAGCCATAACTGGTGCCCCCGGCAGTGCCTACGACCTGCTCTGGAGGAATCCCATATGTCTTCTCGGCGTAAGCCCGCACGAAATCCTGTCCGCCCCCCGTGACAATATAAGTTTTATAGCCGCTGGCGCGCAGATATCGCATCACCTCCAACATCGGAAGATAAGTCAACTCCGTATAAACCCGGTCCCAACGCGGATGCTTGGCGGTTTCGAGCCACTTTTGCGCCTCCGACTTAAACTGCTCAACGCTCATGCCGCTAAGCGTCGCGGCGAGTATCTTGAAGAGGTCGCTCTTCGACAACTTCGCGATTTTTTGGCGATCTCCTGACAGAACCGTCTTAAACGGCTCAATCTTCGCGAGCGCTGGTTTCGCTTTGACCACATCGGGCACGCGATCCAGACAATAGATGACTTGCGCATACATTGGGTGAGACGCCCACAGCGTGCCATCCTGATCGAAAACTGCAATTCGCTCCTCAAGGGGAACGAATTTCGCGCTCGATTTGTCGGTTGTCGCTTGGACAAACTCGACGATTGCGCGTTTGGTTGGACCCTCATTCCATGAAGGAAGAGGATCGTTGTCCGACCAGGCGGGCGCCGCCGCGAGCATGAACACCATGATCGCCAAGGTCGTGATGAAATTCATTCGGATGAGCGTTTTCATCTCCCTGTCCCAATTATTCGGAAGATAAGCCTCTAGCGGCGTCCCGATGCAGTTTGCGGGTCTCGTTCTCTACGAAGCGGCCTTTCATTGGATACGTGAGCCTATGCGTCACATCTCCTGCTCGGCGCTAGAGAATACTCAGCAAGAATGCCCGCATGTCAAATCGCCTATTCAGATGTCGGCCACGCGGTTAGTATGGTTTTGTGATGGCGCTGCGGCGTGCCGCAGCTCGTATGAAACTGGTCAAGAAAGGCGATGCGGATGAAGACCTTAGCCAGCTTGGTCGCGGCCTGCGCGTTTTTGACGCCGCTTCCGGCCTTCGCGGAGAAAGAAAGCAAGCCGAATATCCTTTTCATCGTTTCTGACGACACGGGTTACGGCGACCTCGGCGCATATGGCGGCGGCGAAGGCCGCGGCATGCCGACGCCGAATATCGACCGACTGGCGGATGGCGGGCTGACATTTTACTCATTCTACGCCCAACCGAGTTGCACGCCGGGCCGCGCGGCGATGCAGACGGGCCGGATCCCCAACCGTAGCGGCATGACGACGGTCGCCTTTCAGGGCCAGGGAGGCGGCCTGCCCAAGGCCGAGTGGACCCTGGCGTCAGTGCTCAAACAGGGCGGCTATCAGACCTATTTTACCGGCAAATGGCATCTGGGCGAGGCGGACTATGCTCTGCCGAACGCTCAGGGCTACGACGAGATGAAATATGTCGGCCTTTATCACCTGAACGCCTACACCTATGGCGATCCGACATGGTTTCCCGACATGAGTCCGGAGCTGCGCGAAATGTTTCAGCGCGTAACCAAAGGCTCGCTCTCGGGCAAGGCAGGCGAAAAGGCGCACGAAGATTTCAAAATCAACGGGCAATATGTCGATACGCCGGAGAAGGGCGTCGTGGGCATCCCGTTTTTCGATGGATATATTGAGAAGGCGGCCATCGAGTTTATCGAGAAAGCCGCCAAGACGGACAAGCCATTCTATATAAATGTCAACTTTATGAAGGTTCATCAACCGAACCTGCCTGCGCCCGAGTTCGAGCACAAGTCGCTTTCAAAATCCAAATATGCCGACTCAGTTGTCGAACTCGACACGCGCATCGGCAGGATCGTCGACAAGTTGCGCGACCTCGGCTTGGACCAGAATACGCTGATTTTCTACACGACCGATAATGGCGCGTGGCAGGACGTCTATCCCGACGCCGGTTATACGCCGTTCCGCGGAACGAAAGGCACCGTGCGTGAGGGCGGCAATCGTGTGCCGGCCATCGCCGTTTGGCCGGGCAAAATCAAAGCCAGGTCGAAGAACCATGACATCGTCGGCGGACTTGACCTTATGGCCACCTTCGCGTCGGTGGCTGGCGTCGAACTTCCAAAGAAGGATCGCGAGGGGAAGCCGATCATTTTCGATAGCTACGACATCTCCCCGGTGTTGCTTGGAACGGGCAAATCGCCGCGCGACGCGTGGTTCTATTTTACCGAAAATGAGTTGACGCCGGGCGCGGCGCGAGTCGGAAACTACAAGGCGGTGTTCAACTTGCGCGGCGACGACGGACAGCCGACGGGTGGGCTCGCTGTCGATTCGAACCTCGGCTGGAAGGGCGCGGAGAAATATGTGGCGACCGTGCCGCAGGTGTTCGACCTCTGGCAGGACCCGCAAGAGCGATACGATGTGTTCATGAACAACTATACTGAACGCACTTGGGCGATCATCCCGATCAATGACGCGATCAAGAAGCTCATGGCCACTTATGTGACCTATCCGCCTCGTAAGCTACAAAGCGAGAGCTATACGGGTCCGATTACGCTTTCGCAATATCAGCGATTCCAAAATGTTCGTGAGATGCTGAAGAAGGAAGGCGTTCACCTCCCGATGCCTACCGGGAATTAGAGCGAACCGGCTATTCGCGTAAAGCGCGCTCTAAATTATGAGAATCGATCACGAAATCTGCGTTCAGGCGAGTCCGCCTGAACGCAGCGTGATCCAAGAACGCGGCGAGAGCGCTTCTAGAGCCAGGCGGACAATTGACTGCCCGGCTCCGCTCATCGATCGCCTGAACCCAGCGTTTGACGCGGTCGCGCTCGCAGAAAAAGGCGTGCTCAAATGAGCTTTGGAATATCTTTCTTGACGCTCTGGTCCGACATTTACAATGCCTTCGTGGCGTCCTCCTTGGCGTTTGCGCCACTCTACCGTTCGATTCGGACCGAAGCTCTGCGAGCTCTTCATGGGCCCCGCGCGCATCGCGATCATAAGGTCAATAGCTTGAGATTTCAGCTTGTTGTGTAAGCAGCGCAAGAGGCGAAGATGACGACTAATGATCAGCCAAAAGCCGACGGGTCCCGTCGATTCGAAACCCACGTCACAGCGGAAAGCCATTTTTCCTGGATGCGAACCCGTCTGAGCATCGAGCGAACCTTAATGTCCTGGGTGAGGACCGCGACGGCCTTGATCGGCTTCGGCTTCACAATTGTCCAGTTCTTCGAGCGGCTGAACACGACGGAAAACGTTGTCCCGCCAACCTGGCCGGGACTGTCAAAAATCGTCGGCCTCGCATTGATCGGGACAGGCGTCCTCGCGCTCGCTATCGCTCTCTGGCAGTATCTCGCTGTGACAAACTATCTCTGGGGCCCGCAGTTCGAGCCAATCGCTGGCGTGCGGGTAAACGTTCCGCGCTCGCCGCTCCTGCTGGTCACCGTTATTCTCATCTTTATCGGGTTGTTTGCGCTTGTCTCAATAGCTGCGCGCGCAATCTAGTTGCGTTGCGAGGACTAGGAACGGTCTGAACTCGAAGGGAGACGCAAAAT
>JBFXJV010000262.1:0-5371 GCA_050174515.1 Methylocystis sp. | reverse complement strand
TCTTGGCGACACCAAATGCGAATTGGCGTAGACCTTCACGAATTCGAGCTCGACCGTCTTTTTGCCGGTAAGCGGATCGAATTCGGAAATCGACTCGACTTCGTCGCCAAAACAGCTGATGCGCCAGGCGCGGTCCTCATAGTGGGCTGGAAAAATATCCACCGTGTCGCCGCGCACGCGAAACGTGCCGCGCGTAAAATCCGCCTGCACGCGACGGTAATGCAGCGCGACGAGGTCGGCGACGAGCTGTCGCTGCTCCAGCTTCTCGCCAAGCGAGACCGAGAAGGTCATCGCCGTATAGGTCTCGACCGAACCGATGCCATAGATGCAGGAGACCGAGGCGACGATGATGACGTCGTCGCGTTCGAGCAGCGCGCGCGTCGCGGCGTGGCGCATGCGATCGATCTGCTCATTCACCGAGGATTCTTTCTCGATGTAAGTGTCCGAGCGCGGCACATAGGCTTCGGGCTGGTAGTAGTCGTAATAGGACACAAAATATTCGACGGCGTTCTTGGGAAAGAAGCTCTTGAACTCGCCGTAGAGCTGCGCGGCGAGCGTCTTGTTGGGCGCGAGAATCAGCGCCGGCCGCTGCATGCGCTCGATGACGCTCGCCATGGTGAAGGTCTTGCCTGAGCCAGTGACTCCGAGCAGCACCTGATCGCGCTCCTGCGCGGCGACGCCTTTCACCAGCTCTTCGATCGCCGCCGGCTGGTCGCCCTTCGGCGTATAGTCGGAGACCAGTTCGAATCTGACGCCGCCTTCGGATTTCTCTGGCCGCTCGGGCCGATGCGGAACCCAGGGCTGTTTATCGCGAATATTGGGGTCGCCGAGCCGCAGCAGTTCGGCGAGCCGGTCGGCCGTCGCCTGCACGCCGCCAATATTTTGAGCGGCGCTTGCTGAAGTCGCGCCGCCCGCCTGAAACCCGTCGCCGAGCCCGTATTTCTCAATGTCCTCCTGATCGAGGCCCTGGATCGAGGAAGCGTCATAGGGGGCCTGCGGCGCCTCGCCGAAACCGGGCGCCAGCGCCGGGTTGAGCAGCTGCGCAAGATGCGGCGCGAGCGGCGCGACCTCGGGCTTCGACGCCTTGGCGCGGGTGGGCCGCGCGGGGTCTTTCGGCTTTTTTCCGGGGGATTTGGCCATGGCGCCAATATGGGCTTGATGGATGGCGGATGGAAGCGGGGAGGTTCCAGGCCCCTCCCTGTTCTTCTCCTGCTTCCGAGGCGGGGTCGCTAGTGATCGGCGCTAGCGAAATCCCGACGAACGGCCGACCCTACTCTCTCTCCCACTTCAGCAGGGGAAGGCTGGGGAGGGGCAAAGTTCTTGAAGGCGGCGCCGCGAAGGCGCCTCGGTCTGCGGACGGCGATGAGTTAACGCTTTGCGCGCAACGCGCTAACAATGTTGCAAATTCTTCATTTGGCTAACGCCGCGGCCGCGCTATTTCGCTTGACAGAAACGGACGAAGCGCCATTCTCCATTGGGAATGAACAAGCTTTTCTCCGACGCGCTCAAATTGAGCCTCGCCGCTCACCAGGTGATCGGCCTGCGGCTGATGAAAATCGCGATTGGCGGCGCGCATGGCAGGCGCGAGAGCAGGCTGATGATCAATGAAAAGATCAAAGCCGCCACCGACGCCAGCATCGAGGCCGCGAAGAGCGTCGCCGCCGGCGAACCGCATCGCGCGGCTGATCGCGCCCTCTCCGTTTACGCAAAACGCGTCGATCGCAATCTCAAGCGATTGAAGAAGGGCTGATGGCGACAGCTTGACAGCGCGAGCCGCGCCTACTCCGCCTTCTCCACTTCCTCTTCCCGCTCCGCCTCCAGCAGTTTCGCGCGCGCTTCCGCAGCTTCGCGCTGGCGGTTCCACATGCCGGCGTAATGGCCGCCGAGCGCCAGCAGCGCCTTATGCGTGCCGCGTTCGATAATGCGGCCGTGATCGAGGAACAGGATGTCGTCGGCGTCGACGATGGTCGACAGCCGGTGCGCGATGACGAGCGTCGTGCGCCCGCGCGCAACGCGCCGCAACGCCTCCTGAATCTCATGTTCGGTGAAACTGTCGAGCGCCGAGGTCGCTTCGTCGAGAATGAGGATCGGCGGCCCTTTCAAAATCGTTCGGGCGATGGCGACGCGCTGCTTCTCGCCGCCCGAAAGCTTCAGCCCACGCTCGCCGACCTGCGCCTCATACGCGTCCGGCAGGCTCTCGATGAAGCGGTCGATCTGCGCCAGCCGGGCGGCGTCGCGCACCTCCTTGTCGCTTGCGTCCCATCGTCCGTAGCGAATGTTGTAGCCGATCGAATCATTGAACAGCACCGTGTCCTGCGGCACCATGCCGATCGCCGCGCGCAGGCTGTCCTGCGTGACATCCAAAATGTTCTGCCCGTCAATCGTGATGCGTCCGCCCTGCGGCTCATAGAAGCGATACATCAGCCGGGAGATCGTCGACTTGCCGGCGCCGGAGGGGCCGACGATCGCGACCGTCTGCCCGGGCTCGGCTTCGAAGCTCACGCCCTTGAGAATCGGCCGGTTCGGCTCGTAATGGAATGAGATATTGTCGAATACGATCCGCCCTTCGCGCACGACGAGCGGCTGCGCGCCAGGCTTATCCAAGATCTCGGGGCTCTGCGCCAGGATCGAAAACATCGTTTCTATATCGATGATCGCCTGCCGTACTTCACGATAGAAGGTGCCCATGAAATTCAAGGGCTGCGCCAGCTGCCCCATCATCAGATTGATCAAAACGAAATCGCCCACCGTATTGCGGCCGGCCTCGATTCCATAGACGCACATCACCATCATCGCGGTGAGCCCGATGATGTAGATGACGGTCTGGCCGGCGTTGAGCACCGCCAGCGAAACATAGGAATTGGTGCTCGCCTGCTCATAGCGGATCATCGAAGCGTCGTAGCGCTCGGCCTCGCGCTTTTCCGCGCTGAAATATTTTACCGTCTCGTAATTCAGCAGGCTGTCGATCGCCTTCTGATTGGCGTCGGTGTCGCTGTCGTTCATCTTGCGACGAATGGCGATGCGCCAATTTGTGGCGAGCATCGTATAGAGAAAATATGCGCCAAGCGTCGTGAGCAGCACGAGCCCGTAGCGCCAGTCGAACTGATAAACGAATATGCCGAGAACCAGCGCCATCTCCAGCACGGTAGGGGCGCCGGTCGACATGATGAGACGCGACAGCGTTTCGATGCCGGCCCGCCCACGCTCGAGCACGCGCGTCAGCCCGCCAGTCTTTCTGCCAATATGGAAGCGCAGCGACAGTTCATGCATGTGAACGAAGAGATCGGTCGCCAGCCGCCGCACGGCATGCATCGCCACAGCCGCGAAAATGCCGTCGCGCATCTGCATCAGCACGACAGTGATGATGCGCATCGCGCCCATCAGCAGCGTGAAATAGACCGCGGCGACGCCTACCTTAGCCCATGCGCCGTCGCCGCCCTCGGCGAGCGCGTCGGTCGCCCATTTAAAGGCGTAAGGCGTCGCGGCGTTGAACAGCTTGCTCACGACGAGCAGCGCGAAGACGGCCGCCACGCGCAGTTCGAGATCGCGGCGGCCACGCGGCCAAATATAAGGCCACAAATGCCGTATCGTATTGATAAGTGAAGATTCCGACAATTTTTCATCGGAAGGCGGCGGGGGCGCGGCATCCTCCGGATCGAGCGCGTGGGGATCGCTCGATTCGCCTTGATCGGGTCTAATCATATGTCTCCGAATGAATGAGGCCGTCGTCGCGGCCTTTGGCGTCATGGCTGGCTTGGCGTCATATATGACGTTTAGAAGCGATGCGCACCCCATGGGAGGCGCCGCCGACGCGCTGCATGAGAATTGACATGAGAGAAATCAAAAACATCTGCGTCTATTGCGGCTCCTCGATCGGCGCCGATACGCGCCATGCTGCGGCGGCGCGCGCCTTGGGCGCCGAACTCGCCCGCGCCGGCATCGGGCTCGTCTATGGCGGCGGCGCGATCGGCCTGATGGGCGTATTGGCCAAGGCGACGATCGCAGCCGGCGGCATAGTCACAGGAATCATCCCTGAGTTCCTGGATGATCGGGAGATTCCCTTTGCCGGCGCGACGGACCTTATTGTCGTCAAGGACATGCATTCGCGCAAACGCCTGATGTTCGAACGCTCCGACGCATTCGTCGCGCTGCCCGGAGGCGTCGGCACGCTGGAGGAGCTGACCGAGCAGCTGACCTGGATTCAGCTCGGACGCCACACGAAGCCTCTCGTCATCGCCGACATCGCCGGCTTCTGGCGGCCGCTGCTGTCGCTTTTCGCCCATATGCATAATGAGCAATTTATCGGCGAAGGCTATGACGTGCGCTATCTCGTCGCCGAACGCGTCGAGGATATTCTACCGATGATTTTCGCGGCGGCTCGACATGCGCCCGAGATCAGCGAGACCGCGATCACCGAGCGGCTTTGACCCAGCGGCGCGTCATTGCGACCGCGAGCGAAGCGGAAAACGATCCGGAGCCGTGGGTGAAGCTTGGATTGCTTCGTCGCTCCGCTCCTCGCAATGACGTTGCTGAAGTCGGAGTCAGAAGATCCTTTCGCCTTCGGTTTGCGGCACTGAAACCAGCAGCTTGTAATTGATCGCGTCGACGAGCGCCTCGAAGGACGCGTCGATGACATTGGCCGAGACGCCGACCGTCGACCAGCGCTCGCCTTGCGCGTCGGCGCATTCGACGAGAACGCGCGTGACCGCATCGGTGCCGCCCTGAAAGACGCGCACGCGATAGTCGACGAGCCGAACGTCCTCGATGAAGCGCTGATAAGCGCCGAGATCCTTGCGTAACGCGAGATCGAGCGCGTTGACCGGACCATTGCCTTCGGCGGCGGAAATGCGGCTCTCGCCATGCACGTTGATTTTGACGATGGCCTCGGCGCCCTTGTCTTCCCCATTTCTCGAAAAACGCCGATCGACCGCGACGCTGTAACGCTCAATGTCGAAGAAATGCGGCGCCTCGCCGAGCACGCGTTTCGCCAGAAGGAAGAATGACGCGTCGGCGCCTTCATAGGCATAGCCTTGCGCTTCCTTCTCCTTCACTTCGTCCAGCAGTCGTGTGAGCCGCGGATCGTCCTTGTCGAGGACGACGCCAAGCCGCGCCAGCTCCGAAACGATGTTGGAGCGCCCCGCCTGATCGGATACGAGCACGCGCCGCACATTGCCGACCGACTCCGGCGTCACATGCTCATAGGTGCGCGGATCGGTCAGCACCGCCGAAGCGTGAATGCCCGCCTTGGTCGCGAAGGCGCTGGCGCCGACATAGGGCGCATGGCGGTTCGGCGCGCGATTGAGAAGCTCATCGAGAGCGTGGCTCACGCGCGTCAGATGAGTCAACTTCTCTTGAGTCACGCCGATCTCGA
>JBFXJV010000261.1:0-5380 GCA_050174515.1 Methylocystis sp. | reverse complement strand
TTCCTACGCGCTGGAAATCTCCGGCGACTCGATGGCGCCGCTCTATCGCGACGGCGATGTGGTGATCGTCTCGCCCTCGGCGCCGGTGCGCCGCGGCGACCGGGTCGTCGTCAAGACCACTTCGGGCGAGATCATGGCCAAGGAGTTGAAGCGCGAGACGGCGCGCACCATCGAACTGCGCTCGGTCAATCCCGCCTACCCCGACCGGACGATCCCCCGCGACGAGATCAACTGGATGGCCCGCATCCTCTGGGCGAGCCAATGACATGTGACGCTTCGCCGCCTGTCGCCCCACGCGGATGCAGCTGTGCTATAAGGCTCGACCTTTCAGGCCCGCTTCCATCCAGGTGAACGCCGCCATGCGTCTTTCTTTGATCGCCTCTCTCGTCGCGCTCCTTACCGGCGGAACGGCGCTCGCCGATGTCCCCTTGAGGGATCGCGCGAAGCAATTGTTCGAGCCGATTCCTTCCACCCCGCCGGCGATTCCCGGCGAGACCGCGACGCCGCAAAAACTCGCGCTCGGCAAGATGCTCTATTTCGAGCCGCGGCTTTCCGAAACCCGCGACGTGAGCTGCGCCGACTGCCACAATCTCAGCATGGGCGGCGTCGACGGCGGCAAGCTGTCGGGCGGCCACAACGCCCGGCTCGCCGGCCGCGAAGTGCTCACCGTGATGAACGCTATTTTCAACAAGTCGCAATATTGGGACGGGCGCGCCGCCGACCTTGCCGACCAGGTGGTCAATTCGGTAATGGCCAATCCCAAGGCGATGCTGAAGACGCGCGGCGGCCCGATGCCGATCAATCCGACCGAGCATGCGGCGGCGAAACAGCGCGCGGTCGAGCAGTTCAAGGCGATCCCCGCCTATGTCGCGGCCTTCAAACAGGCCTTTCCCGATGCGAGCGATCCTGTCGCCTATGACAATATCGGCCGGGCCATCGCGCTGTTCGAGGCGACGCTGATCACGCCCGACGCGCCCTTCGACCGCTGGCTCAAGGGCGACGATCAGGCGCTGACCGACGCGCAGAAGGAAGGGCTGAGGCTCTTCATCGATAAGGGCTGCGCCACCTGCCACAATGGCGTCAATGTCGGCGGCGGCATGTATGCGCGTTTCGGCGTGGTCAAACAGCCGGCGCCGGAGTATTTACCGCCGGACGACTGGGGCCGCTTCGCGGTCACCAAGGCGATCGCCGACAAATACGCCTTCAAGGTTCCCTCGCTGCGCAATGTCGAACTGACCGCGCCCTATTTCCACACCGGCGCGACCTTCGATCTGAAGAAGGCCGTCACCGTGATGGGCGAGAGCCAACTCGGCGTCCAACTCAGCGCCGATGAGACCGACAAGATTGTCGCGTTCCTCGAATCGCTGACCGGGCGCCAGCCGGAAGTGGTGCTGCCGATTCTGCCGCCGCGCACGGCGCCGCCGCTCGCGCAGGCGCAGTAGCGGTCACGCCGCGGCGCTCCGGGTCCAACGCAGCACCGGCTTTCTCGCGGCAAGCGTTTCGTCGACGCGCCGGCGCGGCGCAAGCCGCGGCGCCTGGGTGAAGCGCGTCATGTCTCCGGCCTTGGCGCTTTGCGCCAGATCGCGGAGCGTCGCGATGAAGAGATCGAGGGAGGACTTCGATTCCGATTCGGTCGGTTCGATGAGCATCGCCCCATGCGCGACGAGTGGAAAATAGATCGTCATCGGATGATAGCCTTCGTCGATCATCGCCTTGGCGAAATCCAGCGTCGTCACGCCGGTTCCACGCAGCCAGGCGTCGTCGAACAGCACTTCATGCATGCAGATGCGATCGCCGAACGGCTGAGTCATCACGTCGCGCAAGCAGGCGCGGACATAATTCGCCGCGAGCACGGCGTCTTTCGAGGCCTGCGCCAGCCCGTCGGCGCCATGCGCCAGCATATAGGCGAGCGCGCGAACGAACATGCCCATCTGCCCGTGGAAGGCGGTCAACCGGCCGAAGCTCTGCGTCCCCTCTGCGTCTTCGACGAGCTCCAGCGCGTCGCCCTTGCGGCGGATGAAGGGAACGGGCGCGAAAGGCGCGAGACGTTCCGACAGAACGACCGGCCCCGCGCCTGGTCCGCCGCCGCCATGCGGCGTCGAGAAGGTCTTGTGCAGATTGATATGCATGGCGTCGACGCCAAAGTCGCCGGGACGGGCGACGCCGGCGATCGCGTTGAAATTCGCGCCGTCGCAATAGAAATAGCCGCCGGCGGCGTGCACCGCCTCGGCGATCTCGACGATCTCGCGTTCGAACAGCCCGCAGGTGTTGGGATTGGTCAGCATGATCGCGGCGACGTCCGCGCCGAGCGCCTCCCTGACGGCCTCGGCGCGCACCACGCCGTCCGGCGCCGCCGGAACGACGCGCACCGAAAAGCCGAGCAGCGCCGCCGTCGCCGGATTGGTGCCATGGGCTGATTGCGGAATCAGCACGACATTGCGCGTCGCGCTTTCGCCCTTGGCGGCGATCGCGGATTTGATCGCCATCATGCCGCAGAGTTCGCCATGCGCGCCGGCTTTCGGCGACAGCGCCACCGCCCGCATATTGGTCAGCGTCATCAGCCAGTCAGCGAGAGTCTGCATCAGCTCCAACGCGCCCTGCGCGGTTGATTGCGGCTGCAGCGGATGCACGTCCGCGAAGCCTTCATAGCGCGCGATCTTTTCATTGCTGCGCGGATTATGCTTCATCGTGCAGGAGCCGAGCGGATAGAATCCCGCGTCGATCGAATAATTCTTGCGCGACAGACGAACGTAATGGCGCATCGTCTCCGGCTCGGTAAGGCCCGGAAGACCGATCGGCGCATTGCGCACAAGCGCGCCGAGCCGCGTCGCGACCGGCGCCGGCGCGTCGATGTCGACGCCGGTTGCGTCAAGGCGGCCGATTTCGAAGAGCAGCGGCTCTTCCTGATCGAGCCCACGATTGCCCGTAAAGGTCGCGGGCATTCTGTCGTCGTCGAGCGGTTCGACGATCGCAGGTCTGTCGAGCATCACAGCGACTCCTTCAGCGCCGCGACGAAGGCGTCGCGATCTTCATTTGTATTGACCTCAGTGCTGGCGACGATGAGGAGATCGTCGAGTCCGGCGCGCGGCAAAAGCCGCGAGACGGGGACGCCAGCGAGGACTCCCCGCGCCGCCATTTTCTCGACGAGCGCGGCGGCGTCGCCCTCGACGCGAAGCGTAAATTCATTGAAGAAGCTTTCGTTGAGAAGCTCGACCTTTGGAACGTCGCTTAACATCTCCGCGAGCAGCACCGCATTGGCGTGATTGACGCGGGCGAGCCGCGTGAGCCCTGCTTCGCCGAGCAAGGTCAGATGAATGTTGAAAGCGAGCGCGCAAAGGCCGGAATTGGTACAGATGTTCGACGTCGCCTTGTCGCGGCGGATGTGCTGCTCGCGCGTCGACAGAGTCAGCACATAGGCGCGCCTTCCGTCGGCGTCGACGCTTTCGCCGGCGAGACGGCCGGGCATCTGCCGCAAAAATTCGTGCCGCGTGGCGAAGAGCCCGACATAGGGTCCGCCGAAATTGAGCGCATTGCCGATCGACTGCCCCTCGCCGACGACGATGTCGGCGCCCATCTCTCCCGGCGATTTGAGAAGGCCGAGCGACACAGCTTCGGTGAAGACGGCGACGAGCAGCGCGCCATGCTTGTGGCAGGCCTCCGCGATCTTCGTCAGGTCGCGCAGATTGCCGAAAACATCGGGCGTCTGCACAACGACGCAAGAGAAAGTATCGTCGATGCGCGCGACGATATCTTCGACGGCGCGAATGTCGGGCGCCATCGTCTCAACCTCGTCTTCGGCAAGGCGCGAGATGGTGCGCACGACGTCGGCGTAATGGGGATGCAGCCCGCCGGAGAGAAGCGCCTTGCGCCGCTTGGTCAGGCGATGCGCCATCAGCACGGCCTCGGCGGTCGCCGTCGAGCCGTCATACATTGAAGCGTTGGCCACCTCCATGCCGGTCAGGACAGCGACCTGGGTCTGGAATTCGAAGAGATATTGCAGCGTGCCCTGAGAGATTTCGGGCTGATAGGGCGTATAGCTCGTCAGGAATTCCGAACGTTGAATGAGGTGGTCGACGCTTGCCGGAATGTGGTGCTTATACGCGCCGGCGCCGACGAAGAAAGGCGCGCGCGACGCGGGAAGATTGCGCGCGGCGAGGCGAGAGAAGGAGCGCTCGACGTCGAGCTCGGACTTGCCTTTCGGAAGAGCAAGCGGCGCTTTTAACAGCGTCGCGGGCGGCGCGTCGGCGTAGAGCGCGTCGATGGAAGGCGCGCCGATCGCCGCGAGCATCGCGCTTCTATCGGCCTCGGATAGCGGATGATAGCGCATCGTTCTTTTCCTCGCGCTTAGAGCGTCTTCAGAAAGCTCGAATAGGCGAGCTCATCCATCAGCGAAGCGCATTCGCCTGGATCGCTGACTCGCAGCTTGACGAGCCAGCCGCGTCCGAGCGGATCGTCATTGACGAGCGCCGGCGTTTCGCCAAGCTGCGGATTCACTTCAACGACTTCGCCGGTGACCGGCGAATAGACTTCGCTCGCCGCCTTCACGCTTTCGATAACGGCGATCTCTTTGCCCTTCGCGACCTTCTTGCCGACATCGGGCAATTCGATGAAGACGATGTCGCCAAGTTGCGCCTGCGCGTAATCCGATATGCCCAGCGTCGCGACATCACCGTCGAGCGCGACGTATTCATGGTCCTTGGAGTAGCGGAGATCGCTCATCTCGCGTCCTTTCCAGCCGGCGTTTTGAAGTAGCGATGCGGAACGAAAGGCAGCGCCGCGACATCGACCGCGATGCGCTTGTCGCGCAGCGTCGCCGATAGCGTCTCTCCGACTTTCGCAAATTTGCTGGCGACATAGCCCATGGCGATCGGGCGCTGCAGCGTCGGCGAAAAGCCGCCCGACGTGACATGTCCGACGACGTCTTCGGATACGTAAAGCTCTGCGCCTTCGCGCAAAGGCGCCTTCGACTGCGGAAGAATCCCCATTCGCAGGCGCGACGGACCCTCTTCCAATCCTTGCCGGATGCGCGAATCGCCGGGGAAGCCGCTCTCCGCGCGCCGGCGTTTGCCGATCGACCAGCCGAGACCCGCTTCGACGGGATCCGTCGTTTCGTCGAGATCGTGACCGTAGAGCGGCAGTCCGGCCTCCAGTCGCAAGGCGTCGCGCGCGCCCAGTCCTGCCGGCGCGACGTCTTCATGTGCGAGCAAGAGATGCGCGAAGTCCTCGGCGTGTTCGGCGCGCACCGACAGCTCGAATCCGTCTTCGCCAGTATAGCCGCTGCGCGACACGAAGAGCGGCGCGCCGCCAAAGTCGAAGGCGCGCCAGCCCATGAAAGCAAGGTCCTCGGCGCCGGGGAGGAGTGCGCCGAGGACCGCGGCCG
>JBFXJV010000260.1:0-5398 GCA_050174515.1 Methylocystis sp. | reverse complement strand
GACAGCCTGGGAAGCTTCACCTGCGCGCCGGGGAGCGGCGTCGTCAAAATCTGGATCGCAGAAACCAGCGACAGGCTGAAGGCCGGCGGCAAGGCGGCGGCGACCCTCTCGGTTGGCCAGAAGGCGACCAAGGTCGCCGGCAAGCTCGTCCCCAATGAAGAAGCCGGCGTGCCGAGCTTCGAAGGCTCCCTTCCAGCGAAAGACCCGATCTTCGCGGCGATGACCGGCGGCGAAACGCTCAACATCGCCATCGGCGGGGCGCAGCGGATGGCGCCTCTCGCCGACGCGACGGAGAAATTCAAGAAATTCGTCGCGGCCTGCGCCAAACGCTAAAGCCTCGTCTTTTGCACCCGCGCCGCCTAAATTGACCCAATGACCAGCCGCACGACGAAAAATCCCGCACGGCCCAAGGTCGCCGGCCTGACGCCGGCGCGCCGCCGTGCGCTCGACATTCTCACCGAAGCGAACCGCCCGGTCGGCGCTTATGAAATGATTGATTTGATGGCGGACCAAGAGGGCAAGCGCCCCGCGCCGGTGTCGGTCTATCGCGCGCTCGGCTATCTCATGGATAATGGTCTCGCGCACCGGCTTGCGTCGAAAAACGCCTATATCGTCTGCGGCCACGCGCATGAGGCCGAGGAGCCGGTAGTGTTCATCATCTGTGAGCAATGCGGCGAGGTAAAAGAGGCGACGTCTCCGGGATTCGCCCGCGAACTCGCGGCGCTCGTCGGGGCGGCGAATTTCAGCGCCAGGACGCGCGTCGTCGAAATCGCCGGGCGCTGCGCCCGGTGCGAGGGCAAATAAAGATGCGCGGCGCCGCGCGCTGGCTCGCGCCGCTCTTCCTTCTCATCGCCTCGCTCGCTTTCGCGGCCGTGAACTATCCGCCGCTCACCGGTCGAATCGTCGACCAGGCCAATATCATTCCGCCGTCGACAAGAAGCGCGCTCGAGACGAAGCTGAAGGAGCTTGAGGATAAGTCCGGCATTCAGCTCGTCGTCGCCTCGGTCGACACGCTAGACGGCCTCGATATCGAGAGCTACGCCAACGGCCTGTTTCGCGCCTGGAAGCTCGGAGAAGCAAAAAAGAACAATGGCGTTCTGTTTCTCATTGCGCCGAACCAGCGCAAGATGCGCATCGAAGTGGGCTACGGCCTGGAGGGGACGCTCACCGACGCATTGTCGAAGATCATTCTGGCGACCACGGTGGCGCCCAGATTCAAAGCGGGCGACTATGGCGTGGGGGTCGAGCGCGGCGTCGAGGGCATCATCGAGGTGCTGTCGGGAGATTCCGCCGAGTGGACGAAACGCGCGCGGGGACCGCAGCCCACGACGTTCGACCAGCTTGCGCCGCTCATCTTTTTCGCGCTGTTTCTGTTCATCGTCATCTGGATGGCGCGCAGCGCGCGCGGTCGGCCGGGCGCATATCGGCGCTACCGGCGCGGCGGTCCGATAATCATCCTGCCCCCGAGCGGCGGCTATTGGAGCGACGATTCCTGGGGCGGCGGAGGCTGGAGTGGCGGCGGAGGGTGGAGCGACGGCGGCGGATTTTCCGGCGGCGGCGGCTCATCAGGCGGCGGCGGCGCGTCGGGGGATTGGTGATGCGGCTCACCGCGCAAGACGTCGAGCGGATCGCGCAAACCATCCGCCGCGCTGAAGAGACAACGTCCGGCGAGATCGTCTGCGTGCTGGCGCGCCGCTCGTCCGATTACGCCTACGTGCCGCCGCTCTGGGGCGCCTTCACGGCGCTGGCGTCGCCTTGGCCCATGCTGCTGTTCACCGATCTGTCGACTCGCGAAATATTTTCGGCGCAGATCGTCATCTTCGTCGTCGCGACGCTCTTCGTCTCATGGGGCCCCGTGCGGTTCTTCCTGACGCCGCGCGCGGTCAAGCGCGCCCGCGCCGCGCGCGAGGCGATCGAACAATTCTTCTCGCGCGGCGTTTCCGCCACCAAGTCGCGCACCGGCGTGCTGATTTTCGTCTCCTGCGCCGAACGCTATGCGCGAATCGTCGCCGACGACGCGATCGCCGCAAAGATCGCCAATGAAGAATGGCGGAGCGCGCTGGATAGGCTGTTGGAAGAGATACGCCACGAAAGAATTGCGGACGGTTTCGTCGCGGCGATCGAGGAATGCGCGCGCCTCTTGGCGAAACACGCGCCGCCAGGCGCGGGCGGCGACGAACTGCCAGACAAGATTTACCTCATTTAATAACAGCGCTGCTGTCATTCCCGGCAGGCCGAAGGCCTGACCGGGAATCCAGAGCCGATCCGGGAACGCTGGCTTTGCTCTGGATTTCCGATCGCGCGCGTTGCACGCGTCGGAAATGACCGCCGAGCCGTTCAAACGCATGTCGTGCGATGTGACATCCGCCTCACGCGAAACGCACGCATGTCATGCCGGGGCTGCGATTGCGAATCCATGGGACGCGCATCAGGCCGCTGAAGACCACACCCTGCCATCCGCGCTCGAATTCATAAGGAAAGGACTCGGCGCCCTCGACCGCCGCCCATTTGCGCAACGTCGGCGCGATGTCGCGCTGATTGATTCCCCAGGGCATTTCCGGCGTGACGTAATTGCGTCCCTTTCGCCATCCCTTGCGCGTCTTCTTGGAGAGCCATTCGGGAATATGATCGAAGCACAGTCGCGCTTTCGGAAAGCGCGCGGCCATGTCGCGGATGAGGCTCTCCACATCCTCGGGCGCAAAATACATCAGCAGTCCCTGCGCCGTAATGTAGACCGCACGGCCTTCGGGAACGGAGTCGAACCAGCTTCGATCGAACGCGCTCGCGGCGAGATGGCGATGGCGCTCGTCCGGCTTGATGAATCGTTCGCGTATCGCGATGGACTCTGGCAGATCGACGCAAAGCCACAGCGCCTCGTCGCCCATAACGCGAAAGCGTTGCGTTTCGAGCCCCTCTCCGAGATTGACGATAACGCCGTCGGGATGATCTTTCAGAAAGGCGCGAAGCTCATTGTCGAAGAAATCGGCGCGAATGGCGTGGGAAGGATCGGCCTTTCCAAAGCTGCCCACGAAATCGTAATCGAGCGCCTCATAGATTTCGAGAGCCCTCGGATCGCGCAGTATCCCGTCAGGACGACTGGCTTCGCCGGCGCGATTATGCAGCGTCCACAACATGGTCTCGGGCACGCCGGTCAGATTGGGCGGAATTCTCGGCATTGGCTTCGCCTCGGAACTTGCCGTTAAGACAAGGGAGCCGACGAGAGTGATCAACCCCGCGCCTTCCGGCAAGGGCGCCAAATTCGGAATGTGTCTTAACGCGGCATGCGCCGACCGAATTAGCCGCGCCTTTTCGCTTCGCGCGCGATCTCGCGCCAGCCGATGTCGCGGCGGCAAAAGCCGCCGGGCCAATCAATCAGATCGACGGCGGCATTGGCGCGCGTCTTTGCCTCAGCGACGCTCTCGCCGAGCGCGGTGACATTGAGCACGCGCCCGCCGGCGGCGAAGAGCCGGCCGCCTTCTTCTCGCGTGCCGGCGTGAGTGATGGTGACGCCTTCGATCGCTTCCGCGCTTTTCACATTGCGGATTTCGGAACCGACGATCGGCGCTCCCGGATAGTTTTTGGCCGCGAGAACCACGGTCAACGCCGCGAGCGGCGAGAACCGCGGCCGCGCCTGCGGCAACGCGCCCTGCGCGGCGGCAAGCATCAGTTCGAGAAGATCGTCTTCAAGGCGCGGCAGAACGGCCTGCGTCTCCGGATCGCCGAAGCGGCAATTATATTCGATGAGCTTGGGCCCGTCCTTGGCGAGCATCAGTCCAGCATAGAGCACGCCCTTGAAGGGCGCGCCCCTTTCGCGCATCGCGCGCATCGTCGGCTCGATGATTTCGCTCATCACGCGCGCCTCGATTTCCGCCGTCACGACCGACGCCGGCGAATAGGCGCCCATGCCGCCGGTGTTCGGCCCGGTATCGCCGTCGCCGACCCGCTTGTGATCCTGCGCCGTTGCGAAAGGCAGCGCGCGCACACCGTCGCAGATCGCAAAGAATGACGCTTCTTCGCCCTCGAGACATTCCTCGATGACGACTTCGGCGCCTGATTCGCCGAAGGCGCCGTCGAACATCGCCTGCACGGCGCGTTCCGCTTCTTCTAGCGTCTTCGCGACGACGACGCCCTTGCCGGCGGCGAGTCCATCCGCCTTGACGACGATCGGCGCGCCATTCTCGCGCAGATAGCGCAGCGCCGGTTCAGGCGCCGCAAATCGGGCGTAGCGCGCGGTGGGAATATGATAGTCGCGACACAAGTCCTTGGTGAAGCCCTTGGAGCCTTCAAGCCGAGCCGCCGCCCGCGCCGGGCCGAAGGCCGGAACGCCATGCGCCTCCAGCGCGTCGACGAGACCGCCGATCAGCGGCTGTTCGGGACCGACGACGACGAGGGCAATTTGCTTCGCGCGACAGAAATCCAAAACGGCGGCGTGATCGGCGGCGTCGAGCGCGACATTGTCGCCGACGCCCGCCGTCCCCGGATTGCCAGGCGCGACGAAAAGGCGCGTCAGGCGCGGGCTTTTCGCCAGCGCATTGGCGATAGCGTGCTCGCGCCCGCCGGAGCCGATCAGAAGAATGTTCATACGGCCGTTCGATAGCGGTTGATGGAGGCGAAAAGCAAGAAGTCGCCGCGCTGAAAGCGGGGTTTCTTCATCGCCGGAGCCTGGGCGGAAGGCGTTTCGCCGGATGAAGGCCCGGCCTTACGAATAAAGCGCTTCCCTGTCGTAATGGAAATGCTCTAAACACACCGCCAACACCCCCCTCCAGCGCGGAAGACGGCACCTATGGCGCGCCAGTTCATCTATCACATGCAGGGCCTCACCAAGACCTATCCGGGCGGCAAGAAGGTCCTGGAAAATATCAATCTTTCCTTTTATCCCGACGCCAAGATCGGCGTGCTCGGCGTCAATGGCGCCGGCAAATCGACGCTGCTGCGGATCATGGCCGGCATCGACAAGGAATATGCCGGCGAAGGCTTCGTCGCCGAGGGCGCGCGGGTCGGCTATCTCCCGCAGGAGCCGCACCTTGACCCCGCGCTCGACGTGCGCGCCAATGTCATGCTCGGCGTCGCCGAAAAGAAGGCGATCCTCGACCGCTACAATGATCTCGCGATGAATTATTCCGACGAGACCGCCGACGAAATGACCCGGCTGCAGGACGAGATCGAAGCCAAGGGCCTTTGGGATCTCGACAGCCAGGTCGATCAGGCGATGGATGCGCTCGGCTGCCCGCCCGACGACGCCGATGTGACGAAGCTTTCGGGCGGCGAGCGGCGGCGCGTCGCGCTGTGCAAACTGCTGCTCGAACAGCCCGAACTACTGCTCCTTGACGAACCGACGAACCATCTCGACGCCGAGACGGTGAACTGGCTCGAGGGACATCTGCGCCAATATCCCGGC
>JBFXJV010000259.1:0-5408 GCA_050174515.1 Methylocystis sp. | reverse complement strand
GTGCTCTACCAGTTGAGCTACACTCCTGCGGGCGCCTGAACGGCGCGCGCCTTCAATGCCGCAACGGCGCCCCGGACGCAAGTGTCCACCAAGCGAGCGCCGCGTCGCGCCCATTTTTCAGGAATTGCCGCCCGAAAGCACGGTGACCACGCGCCGGTTCTGCGACCAGCAGGAAATGTCGTCGCAGACGGCGACCGGGCGCTCCTTGCCGTAGCTGACCGTGCGGATGCGCCTCCCGGAGACGCCGCGCGAGATGAGATAGTTCTTGGCCACTTCGGCGCGGCGGGCGCCCAGCGCGAAATTATATTCTCGGGTGCCGCGCTCGTCGGCGTGGCCTTCCATGGTGAAGCTGTAGCGCGCGTAGCGGTTGAGCCATTCCGCCTGCTTTTCGAGCGTCGCCTGCGCGGTCGGGGTCAGATCGGTCGAGTCGGTCTCGAAGAAAATGCGGTCGCCGACATTGACCACGAAATCCTGCTGGCTGCCCGGGCTCGCCGCCCCCCGTCCGCCGGCGTAGCGACCGCCCGCGAGATCGCCCGCGGCCTCGTCCGCCGTGTTTTTGGCGCAGGCCGAAAGCGCCAGCGCCGCCGTCAGCGCGACGACGAATTTGGCCCCGCAGGCGCGTTGCGAAAGCAGCATTACGAACTCCTGTTACGACAATCGACCGTCGATAGTCCTAGTCTGGCAGGGTTAAGCGAAGGTTCCGTCAACCTTGATCGCAGCTATCCAGGACCTGTTGCATTTGAGCAAAATTGGTCGCTTCCTTAATAAAGGGTTAATTGGTTAACAGAAGCTTAATGCTCTGTTTCGGCGGGAATTTGACGGTCGGGCGGCGAAGCGCCATGCGGGATTTTCGCCCAGTTGCGTTGGAAACAGTCTCGCTCTTACTATCGGTCAATAAAATGCGCGCGGCGGCGGCGCGATCAGGAGCGTGACATGAACGAAGGCATCGCGCCGTTCCTTTCGCCGTTGACGCTGCTTCTTGGCGGCGGCCTGTTGGCGGTCGGACTGCTGTCGCTACTTGATCTCCATTTTTTCAAGACCAAGGCGCAGGGCAAGGTCGCGCTGGCGGTCGGCCTGCTTTTCATTTTCGCCACCGAGGCGATGTTCGTCACAAGCGGCGCCAGCGGGCGCTATTTCGAGGGTCAGAAGCTCGACGTCACTGATTGCGAATTTCAGGCGGAGCGGGATTTCCCGACTGAGCGCCGCTCCAACCCCAAGGTCGTGCACAGCAAGATCGTCGCCTGCATGGATACGCTCGGCTACGACTGGAGCCAGGAGCACTATCATTGCGCCGAAGCGCCGATCTCCACCAATGCCTTCTGCTATCTGCCACGGGCGCCCATGCAGCGCAGCATCGTCGCCTGGCAGATGCGGTTCGAATAGTTCAGAACAGCGATCCCTGATCGTCGCTGTCGGGCCGTCTCATGCGCCGGCGCGGCCGTGCGGGAGCTGGCGGGTCGGGGGTCGCCGCGCCCGCCCGCGCCGCGATCCTGCCGTCGGCGATTTCGATATCGAGGCCAGTCCCCGGCGGCGCCTGCGCGACGCTGCGCACCAGCGCGCCGCTCTCATTGCGCACCAGCGCAAAGCCGCGCGCCAGCGCCGAGCGATGGCTGAGCGAGTCCTGCAGCCGGGCGAGCCTGTCGAGCCGATCCTGACTGCCGCCAATGAGAGCGGCGACGGCGCGGGTCAGCCGCTGCGCGGCGCCGGCAAGCCGCTGCCGCGCGGCGAGGTTCTCCTGGCGCGCCAGAACCGCGCGGGCGCGATACCCTTGCCGAAGCCGCGCGCCAAGGCCACGCAGCCGCTCTCTCGCCCGAGCGAGCTCCGTCTGCGGCGAGTGGCGGGCGAGCAGCGTGGCGGCGCGCGAGACCCGCAGCCGCCGTGCGTCCCCGGCGACGCGAACGCCGGAGCCCAGCCGCTCCGCCGCACGGTCGAGGCGCTGGCGCGGACTGGCGAGCAGGGCGTCGCCGGCAGGGAGCAGCCGCGCGAAGGTTGAAAGCAGGGCGCGGCGCTGTTCCATGGCGCGTCGGCGCGCCCCTTCGAGACGGCTGGCGCGAATCGCGAGAAGTTCGAGAAGCTCGATGCGGACGGGAACCGCCTTCTCGGCGGCGCCGGTCGGCGTCGGCGCGCGCAAATCGGCGACGAAATCGAGGAGCGTCGTGTCGGTCTCATGGCCGATCGCCGAAATCAGCGGAATGGCGCTGTCCGCCGCCGCGCGCACGACGATTTCCTCATTGAAGCCCCATAAATCCTCGAGCGAGCCGCCGCCGCGGGCGACGATCATCACGTCCGGACGCGGAATCTCCCCGCCGACAGGAAGCGCGTTGAAGCCGCGAATGCCGGCGGCGACCTCCTCGGCGCAGCTCTCGCCCTGCACCCGCACGGGCCACAGCAGCACGCGCCGTGGGAAGCGGTCGTTGAGACGATGCAGAATGTCGCGGATGACGGCGCCGGTCGGCGAGGTGACGACGCCGATGACGCTCGGCAGGAAGGGCAGGGGGCGCTTGCGCGCTTCGTCGAACAGGCCTTCGGTGGCGAGCGCCTTGCGGCGGGCGTCGAGCAGCGCCATCAGCGCGCCGAGACCAGCGGGCTCCAGCGACTCGATGACGATCTGATAGGAGGATTTGCCGGGGAAGGTGGTGATGCGGCCGGTCGCGATGACTTCCAGCCCGTCCTGCGGCCTGGTGCGCAGGCGCGCGAAGGTCGACTTCCAGATCACCGCGTCGAGGCGGGCGTTCTGGTCCTTGAGCGAGAAATAGGCGTGGCCGGAGGCGTGCGGGCCGCGATAGTTGGAGATTTCGCCGCGCACCCGCACCCGCCCGAAGCGATCCTCAATCGTCCGTTTCAGCGCATTGGCGAGTTCGGAGACCGTAATCTCCGGCGCATTGGTTTGAGGAGCCTCTCCCCCGCTCTCGGTCAGGTCGGACATGGACGAGATATGGCTCAATCCAGGTCCGCGCGCGAGCGCGAAGAATGGGGAGTGGCGCGGCGGAGAGGCCGAGAAAGAGCTAACGCGTCTCGATCATCGAATAGCGCGCCGAACCGGTAGCGCTATTCGGCAGAACAGCGAGACTGTTCGGCTCGAGATAGGTTCGTCCTTCGGGCGATTGCTGAGCGTCGTCGTCGATGTTGCCGCGAAGATACCAGCCGCTGACATCGAGAGGCGGCGCCGGCGGCAGCCCGTCGGCGCGTGCGCGCGCGGCGCTGGCGATGATGACGGCTGACAAAGCCAGCGCGATGGCGCGGCTCATGAGTGATCCCCTGGCTCGGGCGCCCTGTCGCGTTTCGATGACGCGGGGCCGACGATGGCAAGATGGGCGGCAAGGATTAACGATGCGTTAACCCTATCGCTTAACCATCGATCGTGACCAAATGCTGCCATGGAGCGCGGCGGCGTCCGCGCGCAGCAGCGTCTAACGCGTCCCCAACAGTTTCGCGTCAGGCGGCCTCGGCGGACGCTTTCAGCGCGCTGCAAATCTGAGCGACGAGAGATTCGATCAGTTCGCGATCGTCGCCTTCGCCCATGACGCGGATGACGGGTTCAGTGCCCGATGGCCGAATGATGAGTCTGCCGGCGCCGCCGAGCCGCGCCCGCGCATCATCGATTGCGGAGGCGACGGCGGCGCGCTCCAATTCGCCGCGCTGTGCGCGCACATTCTGCAACACTTGCGGCAGCGGCTCGAAGCGGTGGCAGACTTCGCTCACCGGACGATTCTGGCGCTTCACCACCGCGAGCGCCTGCATCGCGGTCACCAGCCCGTCGCCGGTCGTGGAAAAGTCGGACAGGATGACATGGCCTGATTGTTCGCCGCCGATATTGTAGCCGGCTTCGCGCATCCGCTCGATCACATAACGGTCGCCGACCGCGGTTCGCTCCAAAGTAAGTCCGAGCGAACTCAAATGACGCTCAAATCCGAGATTGGACATGATCGTCGCGACGAGGCCGGGCTTCGACAGCAGTCCCTGGTCGCGCCAGCTTTCGGCGACCACTGCCATCAGCTGATCGCCGTCGATGAGATGCCCGTGCTCGTCGACCATGATGACGCGATCGGCGTCGCCGTCGAGCGCAATGCCGACATCGGCGCGCAATTCGCGCACCTTGTCGCGCAGCGCCTGCGGCGAGGTAGAGCCGACGCGGTGATTGATGTTGAAGCCGTCGGGCTCGACGCCGATCGAGATGACTTCGGCGCCAAGCTCCCACAGCGCCTCGGGCGCCACTTTGTAGGCCGCGCCATTGGCGCAATCGACGACGACGCGCAGGCCCTCAAAGCTCATGTTGCGCGGCAGCGTGCGCTTGGCGAATTCGATATAGCGCGCGCGCACGTCGTCTATGCGTCGCGCGCGGCCGAGTTCTCTCGGCGCCGCGAGCTTGCGCGTCATATCGCCGTCGATGAGGCGCTCGATTTCGTGCTCGATCTCGTCGGAGAGCTTGTAGCCGTCCGGTCCAAAGAGCTTGATGCCATTGTCCTCGAATGAATTGTGAGACGCGGAAATCATCACGCCGACATCGGCGCGCATCGATCGCGTGAGCATCGCGACCGCTGGCGTCGGCATTGGCCCAAGCAGCAGCGGATCCATGCCGACTGAGGCGAAGCCGGCGACGAGCGCATATTCGATCATGTAGCCCGAAAGCCGCGTGTCCTTGCCGATGACGACACGATGGCGGCCTTCGCCGCGATGAAAGATGAGGCCGGCCGCCTGACCGACTTTGAGCGCGAGCTCCGGCGTGATCTTCTCGTTGGCCAGTCCGCGAATGCCGTCGGTGCCGAAATAGGTGCGGGTCATTGAATTTCCTCAGCGAACTGCGCCTTGGCCAGGCCGGCGCAACGCCAAGCCGGCGCAGTTAGGAACATGATGTCATATTGTCCGACGCTGTGTTCTCGCCAGCCGCGTTAACGGTTAATGAAGATTCGCATATCGCCTGAACGGATGTCCACATGGAAGCAAAAATCTACCATAACCCCGCCTGCGGCACCTCGCGCAAGGTTCTCGCCGCCCTGCGCGAAGCCGGCTATGAGCCGCAAGTCGTCGAATATCTCAAAAATCCGCCCAACCGCGCGAGTTTGAAGGATATTTTGCGCCGGATGGGGAAGAGCGTGCGCGACATCCTGCGCAAACGCGGCACGCCTTACGAGGAGCTGGGCCTCGATAATCCGGCTCTGTCAGATGATGAGATTTTCGCCGCGATCGAGAAGCATCCCGTTCTCATAGAACGGCCGATCGTTACGATCGGCGACGAGGCGGCGCTCTGCCGCCCCGCCGAACTGGTGCAGGAGCTGATCGCGCGAGCGAAACGCTAATTTTAGGGCTGACGGCGAGCGACCAAGCACATCAATACGATTGATCGTTTCGCGCGGTCTGTCATTCCCGGCGGACCGAAGGCCCGTCCGGGAATCCAGAGTCGATTCAGG
>JBFXJV010000258.1:0-5496 GCA_050174515.1 Methylocystis sp. | reverse complement strand
CAGTTCTGGATGTGGCACCGCGAGCGCGCCGAGGAGATCATGGTGCTTTATCCGCCCGACGGCTATTGGCGGGCGCGGCCGCTCCCCTTCGACGACATGTGCTGGACGGCCTATGGTTCGTCCTTTCTCGTGGGTCCCGTCGAGACTCAGGTGCGGCCGATCGTCGATCTTGAAGAAATCGTCTTCGAGCCGCAAACCCGCAGCATCGTCCTCAAGTTCCAACGCGGCGGCGAGGGGCGCGTCATGATCAAGAGCGTCGATCAGGACCGACTGACGCTCGATGTTTCTTTCAGCCGGGCGATGCCGAACGGGCTGCCCTTCGCGGCGCTGCGTTCGATGTACGCCAGGGAGACGATGAGCGACGCCGCCATCGTCGCCTGGCGCAGCAAGCGCGGCAAGGGCTGGGAGGAGGCGCCGGTCATACGCTTTCCCGGCGCCAGCGCGACGGAAGTTTGGGTCGGCCGCCACCTGCCATCGCGTCATAATCTCTCGGCGCCGGACATGGCGTTCAGCAAGTTTCAGGGCGCGGCGCCGGCGTCGGCGCGCCGATGACCCAAACCCGTTGGCAGGCGCTCGACGCCGCGCGCGGCCTCGCGGTCCTGGCGATGGTCGTTTTCCACTCGATCTGGGATCTGTCGCATTTCGGCTATGCGCCGGCGAATCTTCCCTGGACGACGCCGGTCAAAATATTCGGCCACTCGATCGCCTTCGCCTTTCTTTTCATCGCCGGCGTCGCGCTCGTATTGGCGCATCGCGGCGGCATCCGCTGGCCGGCCTTCTGGCGCCGTTTCGCGATCATCGCGGCGGCGGCGGCGCTGGTGACGGCGGGCACCTATGTCGCCTTTCCCAAGGCCTATGTGTTCTTCGGCATTCTGCATTGCATCGCGCTCGCCAGCCTGATCGCCGTTCCCTTTCTTCTCGCGCCCTGGCCGGTCGCGCTCGCGGGCGGGACGTTCTTCCTCGCCGGCGGAGAATTTCTCGCTTCGCCCGTCTTCAACGCCGACTGGCTCCAATGGATCGGGCTCTCGACCAGCGAGCCGCTGACCCAGGACTGGCGTCCGCTCTTTCCCTGGGCGGGCGCGCTGCTGCTCGGCGTCGCGGCGGCTAAACTCCCTCTCCCCGTTTACAGGGAGAGGGCAGAGGCAGGGGGCGGCCCTCTCCCTGTAAACGGGGAGAGGGGATGGCTGTCCTTCCTCGGCCGCCACAGCCTCCCCATCTATCTCGTCCATCAGCCGGCGCTCTTCGCGCTGTTTCTCGGCCTCGCCTGGCTCGCGCCGCCCGCCATCGACACGACGGACTTCGTCGCCTCATGCGAGGCGCGCTGCTTTGACGAGGGAGGCGAAGGCAAGCTGTGCCACGACGCCTGCGAATGCACGGCGCGGGAGGCGGTCAGCAGCAAGGCGCTTGCCGGAGCGAAGGACGAAGCCGAGCGCGGCCGCAGGCTCAACGAGATCGCGCAAAAATGCCTGTCAAAAGGCGGACCATAGACGTAAGGCGGTCATTGCGAGCGCGGCAAAGCAATCCAAAGCACGAACCGGCCTCTGCATTGCTTTGTCGCCGCCGCTCCTCGCAAGGACGCAGGCTTTACATCCCGCCCAGATGCTCGGCGACAGTGAAAATGTCCTTGTCGCCGCGGCCGCACATATTCATCACCATCAGATGATCGCGCGGCTTCTGCGCCGCGAGCTCCAAGACCTTGGCGAGCGCATGCGAGGGCTCCAAAGCCGGAATGATGCCTTCGAGCTTCGAGCAGAGCTGAAAGGCGCTGAGCGCCTCCTTGTCGGTGGCGTTGAGATATTTCACCCGGCCGATTTCATGCAGCCATGAATGTTCGGGGCCGATGCCGGGATAGTCCAGCCCTGCCGAAATCGAATGGCCTTCGAGAATCTGGCCGTCGTCGTCCATCAGAAGATAAGTGCGGTTGCCGTGCAGCACGCCCGGACGCCCGCCGGTGAGCGACGCCGCATGGCCGTTCGGCACGTCGACGCCATGGCCCGCCGCCTCGACGCCGTAAATCTCGACGCCGGCGTCGTCGAGAAACGGATGGAAGAGGCCGATGGCGTTGGAGCCGCCGCCGATGCAGGCGACGAGCGAATCGGGAAGGCGACCTTCCATCTCCTGCATCTGCGCGCGCGTTTCATTGCCGATGATCGACTGAAAATCGCGCACCATCGCCGGATAGGGATGCGGTCCAGCGGCCGTGCCGATGCAATAGAAAGTGTTGGCGACATTGGTCACCCAGTCGCGCAGCGCCTCGTTCATCGCGTCTTTCAAAGTGCGCGCGCCGGACTGCACGGGAATAACTTCAGCGCCGAGCATCTTCATGCGGAAGACATTCGGCTTCTGCCGCTCGACATCGACCGCGCCCATATAGACGACGCAATCGAGTCCGAAGCGCGCGCAGGCGGTGGCGGTGGCGACGCCATGCTGGCCGGCGCCCGTCTCGGCGATGATGCGCTTCTTGCCCATGCGCCGCGCGAGCAGGATTTGGCCAAGCACATTGTTGATCTTATGCGCGCCGGTGTGGTTGAGCTCGTCGCGCTTGAAATAGACTTTGGCGCCTTTGCCCTCGCCGGCGCGCTCGCGCACATGATCGGTGATGCGCTCGGCGAAATAGAGCGGCGATGGGCGCCCGACGTAATGCTTATGAAGCCCCGCGAGCTCTTCGTGAAAGCCCGGATCGTTCTTCGCCTTCTCATAGGCCGCTTCGAGGTCGAGCACGAGCGGCATCAGCGTTTCGGCGACGAAGCGCCCGCCGAAAATGCCGAAGCGGCCGTTTTCGTCAGGTCCGGCGCGGAAGGAATTGGGAAGGGGTTTATTCAACGGAAACGACCCTCGTCGATCGGTGGCTGTCATTCCCGGCAGACCGAAGGCCTGACCGGGAATCCAGAGCAAATGCCCTCGCTTCGCTGGCCGATCTGGATTCCCCGTCGCTTCGCCAAGGCGAAGCGTCGGGAAAGACAGACCAGCGTCTCGAAGCGCACTCTTAGACTTTCCGGCGGTTCAATTCAAAGATCGCGCGCGGCCGTCACAAAAGCTGCGATCTTCGCCGCATCCTTGACGCCGCGTTCGCGCTCCACGCCGGAGGAGACGTCCACCGCGCGGGCGCCGGTCAGGCGTATCGCTTCTGCGACATTGTTTGGATCGAGGCCGCCCGAAAGCATCCACTGTCTGGCGGCGACGCCGCGCAGCAGGTTCCAGTCGAAGGCGACGCCGGCCCCGCCGGGAACCGCTGCGTTCGGCGCAGGCTTGGCGTCGAAGAGGATCACGTCGGCGACGCCTTCATAGACCTGCGCCGCCTCGACATCGGCGGCCGTCGCGACGCCCGCGGCCTTTATGACCGGCAGGCCGAAGCGCGCCCTCACCTGCGCGACGCGCGCCGGCGTTTCCTTCCCGTGAAGCTGAAGATAGTCGGGCGCGAGCGCTTCGACGACGTCGTCAAGCGCGGCGTCGTCGGCGTCGACGGTGAGCGCCACCTTGCTGATGCGCGCCTGCGCGAGAAGGCCGAGCGTTCGCGCGGTTTCAAGGTCGATGTGGCGCGGGCTCTTCTCGAAGAAGACGAAGCCCGCCATATCCGCGCCGGACTCGATCGCCGCGGCAAGCGTATCGGGCGAGGAAAGACCGCAGATTTTGACGATGGTTGGTTGCGTCATGGCCGCGCTTGTCGCGGCCATCCACGCCAAGCCGCTGCTGATTCAGTTCTTAAAGTTAGCGCGCGTCTTAAACGTGGATGGCCGGCTCAAGGCCGGCCATGACGCGGGAAATATCCGACCTAAGCTACCCCCGATTATACGCGTCCTCAAAGCGGACGATGTCGTCCTCGCCAAGATAGGAGCCGGTCTGCACTTCGATCAGCTCCAGATCGATCTTGCCGGGATTGGTCAGGCGGTGCCGGCAACCGATCGGCAGATAGATCGATTCATTTTCGTGGACGAGATGCATCTCATCGTCGCGGCCGACCTCCGCCGTGCCGCGCACCACGATCCAATGTTCGGCGCGGTGGAAGTGCTTTTGCAGCGACAGGCGCTGGCCGGGCTTCACGACGATGCGCTTCACCTGATAGCGCTGGCCTTCGTCGATCCCCTGATAATAGCCCCAGGGCCGGAAGATGCGCTTGTGCTCTCCAGCTTCGCGCCGGTTCTCGCTGCGCAGCTGATCGACGAGTTGTTTGACTTGGTCGCCATGTTCATGGCTGAGCACCAGCACGGCGTCCTGCGTCGTCACCACGATGATGTCGTCGACGCCGACCACCGTGGTCAGCGTGTCCTCGGAGCGCACATGGACATTGCGCGCATCCATGACCACGCCATGTCCACGCACTGAATTGCCGCTCTCGTCGCGTTCCGACAATTCCCAGACCGCGCGCCAGGTGCCGACGTCCGACCAGCCGATGTCGGCGGGGATCAGCGCCGCCTTCTCGGTTTTCTCCATCACCGCGTAGTCGATCGACTTCTTCGGCGCATGCGCGAAGGCTTCGGCGTTCAAAATCATGAAGCCGAGGTCCTGGCGCGCCGCTTCGATCGCGGCCTCGGCCGCGGCAAAAATGCCGGGCTCGAATTGCGCGATCTCCGACTGCATCACATCGGCGCGGAAAATGAAATTGCCGCTGTTCCAGAAATAGCCGGCGTCGACATAATCCTGCGCCGTTCGGCGATCCGGCTTTTCGACGAAGGCGTCGAGCTTATAGACGTCGCAGCAGGTCGCGAGCGGCTCTCCGGGACGCAGATAGCCATAGCCGGTCGCCGGACCGTCAGGCTTGACCCCGAGCGTCACGATATAGCCTTCGGCGGCGGCGGCGCTCGCCCGCTTGCAAAGATCGACGAGGCCAGCCGGATCGCGGACCACATGGTCGGCGGCGAGCACCACCACGACCGTGTCAGGCGCGCGGCGCGCGGCGAGACCCGCCGCGACGGCGACCGCCGGTCCGGAGTCGCGGCGCGACGGCTCCAATATGACGTCGGCCTGCGCGCCGATCTCGCGCAGCTGGTCGGCGACGAGGAAGCGGTAGTCGAAATTCGAGATGACGATCGGCCGCTCGAAGGACGGGTCAGCCAGCATCGCCATCGTGGTCTGGAAGGTCGAACGCTCGCCGACAAGTGGAATGAACTGCTTGGGCAGCGTCTCGCGCGACTCGGGCCATACTCTTGTTCCCGACCCGCCGCACATAATAACGGGCAAAATCTTTGTCATCAGCCCCTCTAGCACTAGATCGCGCCCCCTTTAGGCCGAATCGGCCAAAGGCGGATGACGCGATCGATCTCAAAGCTTAGAGCGCGCTCTTACGCGAAAAAATCGGGTTTCTCTGCTTCGCAACGCGCTCTAGGCCGCGCCCGCCCCCCGGGAAGCAATAGTTGTCCGCCTCACTGTTGGCAATACGATGGCGAAGCCGACGCAGGGCGATTGGGTGAAGGGCTTCCTCATCCTGAGGAGCGTGCGCAGCACGCGTCTCGAAGGATTAGGAAGCCCGATTTCGCGAATTTTTCCTGATCCTCGTCC
>JBFXJV010000257.1:0-5506 GCA_050174515.1 Methylocystis sp. | reverse complement strand
GCCGGGCTCCCTTGGCGGCATTCCCGGCGAAGGCCAGACGCTCGGCTTAAGCGCCGGGGCGAAGCGAGGGGCGCACGCGCATAAGGACCGCGCGCTGCGCACGGCCGTGACGGAGTGGGGCGCGGCACGGCCGCGCGAATATGCGTGAAGGTCGGGACAAAGGCGGCAGATCATGCTCAGCGCTTTGCGACGGCTTTTTTAAGCACGAGGCCCTTATCCAACAAGTCCTCCAGAAGGTTTTCGCGTGCGCTAGACCTCGATGTGTCGAGCGCCTCGCGAATTAGGCCGCAGACGCAGCGCCTGGCGAGGCGACGAGCTTCGACGCGCGATTTGCTTGGAATATCCTGCATCTCCCGCCCGTGCACAAAATCGCTTCTCACTTTGAACAGGGAGCAATAGGAAGCGGCGGCAGTTGCATCATCCAACAGCCCCGCGACTCGCCACGCGACACGGGCGGTCGCTCCGCTCCGAGTTATTCCGTTGAGCTTGCGGCGACGGCGGCCGTCGTGGTCGATCGATAAGCCCAACGCCGCTTCAATTGTGGTGATGTGAGCAAGGAATTCGTCGATGCCGTCGCTGGCAAAAGCGCGCACAAAAAAGTGTCGCATCGGGTCCGTAATAAGAGTCGACCTGCGGGCCTTCACCAGCTCGCTCCAGGCTTTGTCGTCGAGATAGGCTGTTGCGGCGTCAGCGCCCTCTTTTAGCTGCAGGCGCGACGGCCGCTCCTGCTCGATCACTTCTCCATCTTGATCCTCGAAAATGTCTGGCTCCCAGGTCAGCGTGTCGGCATCAGGGATGGGTGCACGCCGCGCGAATAAGTCGTCGACCAGAGTGAAGATCCAGGGAACTCGGAAGGGCCGCCAATCAAAATCCTTGTATTGTACGACGTCCTCCCATGGGGCCGTGAGAACAGCGAACAGCGCTTCCTCAACGGGAGTGGGAAACATTGGCTTATGGGGCTCGATCCGGCCAAAGTCCCGGTTGTGAATCCCGAATAGCAAGGGTATGGCTCTTGCGCCCACTGTGCTGGGGAGCGGCGCGTCCTCCTCGACGACCAACCAGGAAAACTGCGAGAAGCGGTTGCTCTCGAAGTGGCAGCCTGGCGCTCGTCTGTGGACGCGATCGGGGTCGACGAGGTCATCGAACTCCTTCGCGGTAAAAGTGCGGATTTGATTGGGGCCGAATTGGCGCTCTGGAACCTCATCGCCAAGATCGAGGGGACAGAGATGAATGCGTTTCGCGTTGGTTTGACGGAATGCCGCGTCTAAGCGCGTTGCCGCCGTCTCCGCAGGGATGGCGTGAAGCGCGGGCTCTTGATCGCGCCATCCAAAACCCAGGTTCCCGATGGCCTGGCTTAGAGCGAAGGTCATCGCTTGCTCGGAGCCGGCTTCCGGATAGAGGGACTGGCAGACTTCTCGTAGTTGACAAAATGCAGGCTCCGCGAAGAGATTGTTTGTGGTGATTGGTCCTGATCGCCACAATTGTTGGACAGCCCAAACGAGCCTTGGCGCGAGCGCAAGCGACATCGGCGTTCCCTCCACGATGTTGTGTTTCGTTGACGACGCGACGTGTTCGAGCCGGATGGGCTATTTTCGTTCGGCTGAAAATCTGCGGGGTGCCCTGGGGGTGCCCCAGTCATTCGCCAACCTTGCGTCAATTCTGAGTGCCGGTAATTTTATTTTAAAATCAATAATGTATCTGGTGCCGCAAGAGGGATTCGAACCCCCGACCCCATCATTACGAATGATGTGCTCTACCAGCTGAGCTATTGCGGCGATCGGCGAACGCTTGGGAGCGTGCGGCGCGTCACTCTTATCGGCGCTCGGCTGCATTTTCAAGCATCGCAGAGGGCGCGTCCTTGCCGAATTAACGGCGCGACGGGGCAAAGGCCAAATAGGCCCGTGCAACGGCGCTCGCGATGTCAGGCGTCGCGTTGAGGGGCGCGCGCGCCCAGTCTTCCAGCGCGCCGCGCCACATGCGGATGGCGCCGGCGTCGCACAGTGCGGCAAGATAGGCGTCGATCCTGCCGGCGCGGCGCGGCGGCGCGACGACATGCACGGGCGCGCGAGTCGCGACGGCTTCTCCCACCATATTCACGGTGTCGCCCGTCACGACGATCGCATCGGCTTTGGCCAGCATCGAAAGATAGGGGTTCTCACTCTCACCATCCCAGAGGAACCCGTTCGGGGGGATGAGAACGCGCCGAAGCGCCTCGCGCAGCGCAGCCGGCGTCCGACGCGAGGCCGTCGCCATCACGCCGCGTCCGCTCGCGAGGACCGAAGCGGCGATATGCTCCAGTTCGGCGATCTTGGTCGCGCCATAGGCGCCATGCCGGCTGTCGCCGCCGACAAGCAGCGCGACGCGCGGGCAGGGCAGGGCGGCGACGCGCGGATCGGGCGCTTCGCGCGCCCGCGCCAGGCGCTCCGGCGTTATGCGGTTCGCCGGCGTCAGCGGCGACACGACATTTTCGCCAAAGATCCCGTCATGGCGCGGCGCAATGATCAGATCGGCGGCGCCAGGCCCATTCGCCGGCCTGTTCACATAGACCGTGAATGTCCGCCCGCCCGAGTCGCGTTTGAGTCGCTGGAGCGCGGGAATCGTCCGGCGTCCGGCGGCAATGGCGATGTCCGGGTAGGGCGGCGCATAGGCGCGCGCGTCGCGCGGATCGGGCGGCGCGAACGGCGCGAGCGCGGCGTAGAGCCGACGCGCCGCGACGCGGCGGATCGAGGGCGTAAGCCCCAGAGCCTCAACCACGCCGATCGTCTGGGCCTCATGGCCGGCGCTTCCGTCGGAGAGGATGCGCATCGTCGTGTGCGGCGGAAGGAGGCGACGCCCCTCGCCCCAATCCTCCCCCGCTTTGCGGGAGAGGGACAGGCAGAGGTCGGCGTCCCGCGCCTCACCCAAACGCAACCTTCAGAATCTCGTAGCTCTTGCCGCCGCCGGGCGTTGTGACTTCGACAGTGTCGCCGACCGTTTTGCCGATCAGCGCGCGGGCGATGGGGCTCGTGATCGAGACCCGGCCGCTTTTCACATCGGCTTCGGCCTCGCCCACGATCTGATAGGCCTTCTCCTCTTCGGTGTCCTCGTCGACGACCGTGACTGTCGCGCCGAATTTGATGGTCGAGCCGTTGAGCTTCGACACGTCGATGACTTCGGCGCGCGACAGCTTGTCCTCAAGCTCGGCGATGCGGCCTTCATTGAGCGACTGCGCCTCCTTGGCGGCGTGATATTCGGCGTTTTCCGAAAGGTCGCCGTGGGCGCGCGCTTCAGCGATCTGCTGAATGATGCGCGGACGGTCTTCCTGCTGCCGGCGACGCAATTCTTCGTTGAGCGCCGCGTAGCCGGCGGCGGTCATGGGCACCTTGTCCACCATTGCTCTCGCTTTTCGCCTTTCTTCAGTTTTGCCCGTGATGGGGAGCTTCGACGGCGCCGTTGGCGCACACGCGTTGGCGCAGCCACGGATCACGATTAGGTCGTTCAATCGCGGCCAAAAGTCGGCGCGTCGCCGACTGAGTCGCAGAACTCCTCAATGTTCAGTTGGTCGCGCTCGGCGGAAAATAATCCTGCAGCGCCCGGACCTTAAGGTCCCCCGACACATAGGCGCGTATCCCCTGGGCCGCCGCGACCGCCCCTGCCAGGGTCGTGTAATAGGGAACCTTATGCAGAAGCGCCGCGCGGCGCAAGGAGCGCGAGTCGGCGAGCGCCTGCGCCCCCTCAGTCGTATTGAAAACAAGCGCGATCGACCCGTTCTTGATCGCGTCGACAATATGCGGCCGCCCCTCGGAGACCTTGTTGAGCTTCTGGGCGGCGATTCCGCGCTCGACGAGATAGCGCGCCGTGCCGCCGGTGGCGACGACCGAAAAACCGACTTCCTTCAAAAGGCGAACCGCCGGGATGATCCGGCCCTTGTCCGCATCCCTGACCGAGACGAAGAGCACGCCCTCGCGCGGCGCCTTGGTGCCGCCTCCCAGCTGGCTCTTGACGAAGGCGGCGTCGAACGAACTGTCGAGGCCCATGACTTCGCCGGTCGAGCGCATTTCCGGGCCGAGCACGGTGTCGACGCCCGGGAACCGCGCGAAGGGGAAGACGGCCTCCTTAACGCCGACATGCGCCGGCTTCGTCTCCAGAGGATCGAAGTCGGCGAGCTTCGCGCCGGCCATGATCTGGGCGGCGATCTTGGCGATCGGCCTGCCGATGACCTTGGCGACGAAAGGCACGGTGCGCGACGCGCGCGGATTGACTTCCAGCACGTAAATCTCGCCGTTCTTCAGCGCGAACTGCACATTCATCAGTCCGACGACGCCGAGCGCCTTGGCGAGGCTCGCGGTTTGTGTCTCCAGCGCGGCGATCGTCTCGGGAGCGAGCGAGCGGGGCGGCAGCGAGCAGGCGGAATCGCCCGAATGAATGCCCGCTTCTTCGATATGTTCCATGACGCCGGCGATGACCGCCTCGTCGCCGTCGGCGAGACAGTCCACGTCGACCTCGATGGCGTCGGTCAGATAGCGGTCGAAAAGCAGCGGATTTTTTCCGAGCACCGTATTGATCTGGCCGGTCTTATCGTTGGGGTAGCGCGCCTTGACTTCGGAAGGAACGAGGCTCGGCAGCGTGCCGAGAAGATAATCGTCGAGATCGCTCTGATCGCGGATGATCGCCATGGCGCGGCCGCCGAGCACATAGCTCGGACGCACCACGAGCGGCAGGCCGAGCTCCTGAGCGACAAGGCGCGACTGCTCCACAGAATAGGCGATGCCGTTCTTGGGCTGTTTCAGCCCGAGCTTGTCGAGCAGCCGCTTGAATCGGTCGCGGTCCTCGGCGAGGTCGATCGAATCGACCGGCGTGCCGAGGATCGGCGCGCCTGCCTGTTCGAGGCCATGCGCAAGTTTGAGCGGCGTCTGGCCGCCATATTGAACGATGACGCCGATGAGCGCGCCATTGGACTTTTCGACGTCGAGGATTTCGGCGACGTCTTCATTGGTCAGCGGTTCGAAATAGAGCCGGTCGGACGTGTCGTAATCGGTCGACACCGTCTCCGGATTGCAATTGATCATGATCGTTTCGAAACCGGCTTCGGCGAGCGCGAAACAGGCGTGGCAGCAGCAATAGTCGAATTCGATGCCCTGGCCGATGCGGTTCGGGCCGCCGCCGAGGATGACGATCTTGTTCCTGTCCGTGGGGCGCGCCTCATTCGCCGGCGCGCCGATGAAAGGCGCTTCATAGGTCGAATACATATAGGCCGTGGGCGAAGCGAATTCGGCCGCGCAAGTGTCGATGCGCTTATAGACGGGACGCACGCCGAGACGATGGCGCAAGTCGCGCACGTCTTCTTCGTCGACGCCCGCAAGAGTCGCGAGACGGCTATCGGAAAAACCGGCGAATTTGAGCTTGCGAAGATTCTCGGCGTCCTCGGGCAGGCCGTACGTCTTGACCTTATTTTCGAGCGCGACGATTTCCGCGATGCGCTCGATGAACCAGATGTCGATCTTGCTTGCTTCGTGAATGGATTCGC
>JBFXJV010000256.1:0-5512 GCA_050174515.1 Methylocystis sp. | reverse complement strand
GCAGCACCTGAATGATGAGGAGGATCTGATCGTCGACATCGAGAATGGTGAAGTTCGGCTTCAGGCCGACGAGTTCGGCGTGGCGGCGCAAAATCTTGGCGCTGATCGCGTGAAACGTGCCGAGCCATTGCATCGCCTGCGCGCCTTCGCCGACGAGCGCCTCGACCCGTTCGCGCATTTCGCGCGCCGCCTTGTTGGTGAAGGTGACGGCGAGGATTTCATAGGCGCGCGCCTTGCCGAGCGCGAGAATGTGGGCGATGCGCGTGGTGAGCGCCCGGGTCTTGCCGGTGCCGGCGCCGGCGAGCACCAGCACCGGCCCGTCGAGCGTCTCGACCGCGGCGCGCTGCTCGGGATTGAGCGCGTCGAGATAGCGCGGCCTTCCGGCGCTCGCCGCCGCGCGCGCAGCAAGGCCGCCGGCCTCGGGCGCGTAATCGTCGGGCTGAGGCGAGAGGCTGCTTTTCATGATTCTGCGATCATACAGGAGAGCGGTGGGGGAATCACATGTGAGGCACCTAAGGGGTTGCGAATTTACTCCTCCTCTACTACTATGGTAGTAAGGGAGAAGAGGGATGAGGACTATAGAGATTGATTTCGACGTCCATAAAGCAATCGAAAATGAACGCCGGGGCTTCGACGAAAGCCCCAATGATGCATTGCGACGCCTCTTGGGACTTCCAGAAGACAAATCCTTTCAATCTAGGGGCTCGGCCTTTCCAGCAAAGCAAAAGGATTGGACGGACAAGGGGGTGATCCTTCCGCACGGAACCGATCTCCGGATGGAGTACAGCGGACGCACTTACATAGGTAAGATTCTCAATGGAGAATGGGTGATCGGGGACATGAAATTTGATTCGCCGTCGGGTGCAGCAAGTGGGGTTGCGTTAACAAAAAAAGGAAAGCGAACTAGGCTCGATGGGTGGAAATATTGGTTCGTACGACGGCCATTGGAAACAAGTTGGGTATTTTTAGAAAACCTGCGACCGACTATGACAATTCTTGATCCCGACAAACTCTCCGATGAAGACTTTCGAGGATAGAAGCTGGTTCACGCTTTCTCTAACACCCGCTCCAGCGCAAACACCCTCAGCGCCGAGGATAGGTTCGTCTCTCCGCGGCGCGCGTCCACCCGCGCGATGAGAGCGGCGAGCGACACGCTTTCCTTTATGGCGATCACCTTCAGCGCCCGCGAGAAGGCGTCTTCAAGCGACATGCTGGTGCGACTTTCTCACGCCTCGCCAATCCGTGCGCGCGTCGAGGTCCGTCGATCCTCTTAGTGAGCGGACTTCGGAAAAACGCTCTTCCAGTCGTTCTTCATGCTGACGACTATCCATCCGCGCGCCTGCGTCTCATCGAGACCGAGATTCAAGCAGCCGACGGAGGATTTGCCTTTATAGGCGGCTTCTCTCTGCGCATCGGCATGGTGGACAAGGAGCGAAGCGCGCGCCTTGGCCGGCGGTCGTCTATTGCAGCATTTCGAAGTCGCCGTCGGCGTTGCCGAAGGCGGCGATCGGGCGTCGACTGAGATATTCATTGATCCCGAACGGCATTCCCACCTTGTCGTCGATGAAATTGATTTTTGGTTCTTGTAAGAGCGTGGATTCGCCGTTTCTCACTACGAATTTCGTAACGATCGTCGAACCAATGACCATGTCCGGCCGCTCGCCATAGACACGCTCGGCGAAAGCTCCGATGAATTCCGAACTCCCCGAAACGAAATAAGTTTTGAAGCCATCGGCGCGCAGATCGGACGGCAGTTCGAGCATCGGCTGATGAATGAGTTCGTCATATCGCCGCTTAAAATCGGGGTTGATCGCGGCAGCAGGCCACTGCGCGACTGTCGCTTGAAATTCCTGTGTCGTATTGCCGTCGCAACGCAATGTTTTCTCCCCAGAAGCAAGAGTTCGGCAAGCCCGCCGTCGGCGCGGCGATTGGCGTGCAAGGGATGGCGCTCACAGGTTCAGTTTAAGGCTTGTCGAAGCCGAGAGAGGTGCTATCTACGGCGCTAGATAGGGAATTAGTCTGAGGGGAGGGAAGGCGTCATGCGACTGACTGCGGTCTTAACGCTCGTGGGCGCGCTGGCGGGCCCGCTCGCCGCTGCGCAAGCCGAAACGACGAAAAAACCCCACATCATCGTGATTTGGGGCGACGACATCGGACAGTCGAACATCAGCGCCTATACGAACGGACTCATGGGCTATCGGACGCCCAACATCGATTCAATCGCCCAGCAGGGGGTAATCTTCACCGATTATTATGGCGAACAAAGCTGCACCGCCGGACGCGCCTCTTTCATCACGGGGCAGAGCGGATTGCGCACCGGTCTGACCAAAGTCGGCCTGCCGGGCGCGGACCTCGGATTGCGCAAGGAAGACCCGACGATCGCCGAGCTTCTCAAGGCGCAAGGCTATGCGACAGGCCAATTCGGCAAGAACCATCTCGGCGACAAGGATGAGTTTCTGCCCACGGCGCATGGTTTCGATGAATTCTACGGGAACCTCTATCATTTAAATGCCGAGGAAGAACCCGAGCTGCCGGACTATCCCAAGCCCGACGATCCGGAATTTCCGAATTTTCGCAAGAACTTCGGCCCGCGTGGCGTCATCCACAGCTTCGCGACGGCGAATGGCGGGCAGAAAGTCGAAGACACGGGGCCGCTCACCCGGAAGCGTATGGAAACCATCGACGACGACGTCGCCACGCGGGTCGTTGAATTTCTCGAAAAGCAGGTGAAAGCCGATAAGCCCGTATTTCTGTGGGTGAATTTCACCCACATGCATTTTCGCACCCACCCAAAGCCGACAAGCGTCGGCCAATCAGGGCGCTGGAACGGTCCATATGCGGATGTGATGATTGATCACGACAAGAACGTCGGGACGATTCTTCAAAAGATCAAAGATCTCGGGATCGAGGATCAGACGATCGTCTTCTATTCGACCGACAACGGCCCACACATGAATTCCTGGCCGGATGCGGCGATGACGCCCTTCCGCAACGAGAAGAATTCCAACTGGGAAGGCGCCTATCGCGTGCCGGCGATGGTTCGTTGGCCCGGCAAGATCAAGCCTGGCTCGGTGTCCAATGAGATCATTTCGCATCTCGACTGGATGCCGACGCTTCTCGCAGCCGCTGGCGTGCCGGACATAAAGGAAAAATTGCTGAAAGGCTACAAGATCGGAAAATCCAACTACAAAGTCCATCTGGATGGCTACAATCAGCTGCCGTATCTGACAGGCAAGGAAAATAAGAGCTCCCGCAAGGAGTTCTTTTACATATCCGACGATGGCGATCTGACGGGACTTCGGTACGACAATTGGAAGTTCGTCTTTTCGGAACAAAGAGCGCCGGGCACTTTGCGGGTTTGGGCCGAGCCGCTCACCAATCTTCGCGTGCCGCTGGTCTTCAACCTCCGCATGGACCCCTATGAGCGCGCGAACATTACGTCAAACACCTATTACGACTGGGTCTTGGATCATGCGTTCATGCTGATCCCCGCACAGACCTATGTCGGACAATATCTGGAGACGTTTAAGGACTTTCCGCCTCGTCAGAAGTCCGCGACCTTCTCGATCGACCAGGTGATGGATAAGCTGAAACAACCGCTGCATCGCGATTGATTCGCGTTGACGTCGGGGTTCAGTTTCCCGCCGGTGGCGGGCGTGTCGCAAATCATTCGGTGGCCCCCGTAGCGCGCGCGACAGGCGAGGCGTACACACATGCTATTGAAAATGTCCGCTTTCGTATTTTGGTCCGGCGTCTATAACGCCATATTGGCCTTGAGTTTAACGTTCCCGCCGATCTATCGCAGTATCGGAGTGAACATCTGTTCGCCCATTTGGGGATGGCTCATCGCAGGGTTCCTCGCATACACCAGCGTCGTGCTGATATTCGCTTCCCGGGATCTCGCCGGGCGCGGAGCATTGGTCTATTGGGAATCCCTGCTGCGCTATGTCGCGGCGCTTGTGCTGATCCCTGCTGGCTTGTTCGGCGACATCGGGGTGACCGCCGCTTTGCTGGGTCTGGGCGACCTCATCATCGGCCTCGTCTATATGTTCGGACTGCCACTGGCGCTAGGCGTGTCGCACCGCGCGTTGCTTCTTGACCGGTTCGGCTGAAGAAGCCGGCCGTTGCGACTCGCGACAGGAGAGCGCTCCTGCGGCGCAGTCGAGACCGTTCTCATTGCGACTTTGGCGGGGCTTCAATTGCGCTCGAGCGCCCGCTCCAGAACGAACACTCTGAGCGCCGAGGACAGATTCGCGTCGCCGCGTCCGGCGTCGATACGGGCGATGAGCGCGGCGAGCGATACGGCTTCCTGTGCGGCGATGTCCTTCAGCGCCCGCCAGAAGGCGTCCTCCAGCGACACGCTGGTGCGATGGCCGGCGATGACGACGGAATGTTTGACGATGCGGCGGGAGCTTGAGTCCTGCGGCGCTTGCGCGTCGCTCACGCCTGATCGTCCGACTCGCGCGCGCGTCTTTGGCCGTCGAGTCTCGCACTTTGCAGCAGCGTCTGCGCAGCGGCCAATTCGCGTTCGGCCTTGCTGAGTCCGTGCGCAGCGCGGTTCGCCTGCGCCGCCTGTTCCTTCGCGCGCTTATCGCGCGCTTTGCGGGCGCGGCGCAGATTGACGATCTCGCCCATCAGGGCTTTTTGCGGAAGGCGTCGATCGAAACGACCTTTTCGTCGCCTTCTTCCTTCGTTTCGACAGGCCTCAGCTTTCGCTGCTTCTCGCCGCTCGCCGCCTTCGCCGGCTCCGGCTTGGCTGACACGGGCTTTCCCGACTCAAGCTTTGACGCTTCGGATTTGCCCGCCTCGATCTTGCCGGAGTCAGCCTTGGCGGGCTTGGGCGCCTTCGCCGGCTCGGGCGTTTGGGCGACGAGACTCGGTCCGACAGCGGGCGCTTCGTCCTCCGTCTCCTCCTCCGCATCTTCGACGGTCTCGAAGCGCAAGCCGAATTCGACCGCGGGATCGAAGAAGCCGGTGACGGCCGCGAAGGGCACGTAAAGATGTTCAGGGATTGAGCGGAACGACAAAGTGACGCCGAAGCCTTCGTCGTCGACTTCGAGATTCGAATATTGATGCTGCAGGATGATGGTCAGTTCACGCGGCCATTGTTCGGCGAGGCGGCGCGAAATGGTCACGCCCGGCGCGTCGGTGCGGAAGCTGATGGTGAAGTGATGATCGCCCGGCAGATAGCCGCTTACGGCGACGTCGCTCAGCACCTTGCGCATGACGCCGCGCATGGCGTCCTGGACGAGAAGATCGTAACGGATGATGTCATCGGCCATTGCGTCGCGCCAAACCGCTATCTGAATGGTCGTCCGGCTGCCGCTTCAGACCATCCTGTTGTCGCGCTTTGCGTCACCGCGGCGCGGCGCGAAAAAAAATTAAGTGGAGGCTTCTGTTGCCAGGCGCCTCCGGACCCCGCCTAGAAGTGCAAACCCCTAGGGCTTTGATCCCGGTATGGGCGCTGCATTACGCAGCGACGGCCACCGGAGCATAGTTGTCGTTGGCAACT
>JBFXJV010000255.1:0-5527 GCA_050174515.1 Methylocystis sp. | reverse complement strand
TTGCGCATTGTTGATGTTCTTGAGATTGAGTTGCGCCGTCACCTTATGCCCATCGAAGAGCGTCGCGTAGCTCGCGAAGGCGTCAAGCCGCGCCCAGCCCGGTATTACACACGTATTCTGAATGTCGCCCCAAGCATGGGTTGAAGCCGTGACGCCTCCGCCGAGGCGTAGCCCGAGGCCATTGTCGCCGAAATCATACACGACGAAAATCTTGCCCGAATGGCGCGGGACATTGTCGAGATGGTTGTAGAGCAGTCCGCCCTGTTCCCCGAAAATCGCTGGGTCCAGCAATCCGAACGGGTTGAGACGATTAACGAAATTATCGGCGATAACCTTGGCGTCGATATAGGCGTAATTGCCAGTGAGGCTCCATCGCTCGGTCAATCGTCCCAAGACATCCAATTCGATGCCTCGGCTGCGCTGAAGACCGGCAAGCTTCACGGCAAAAGGATCTGACGACGTGAAATCTCGGGTCGGCACGCCTGTTTTGGTGATTTGGAAGAAAGCGAGCGTTGCGGAAAGGCCAGGCCGGGGTTCGGCCTTGAGACCGACCTCCCATTGCAGACCGCGCTGCGGCCCCAATGATTCTCCGTTGGCGCCAAAACCGTTATTGACGCCAAAGGACCGCGAATAGCTGCCGTAAACGCTCACTTCCGGCGTGACGTCAAAGACGACGCCGGCCCGAGGCGTCAAGGCGTGATCGACGCGCGTCCGCGCCGCGAGTCGATCTTCAATCGCCAAATTCTTGTTCGCGCTGTAGTCGCCGCCAGACGATCTGGAAACGCCTCGTGTGACGTCGGCGACATCAAAACGCGCTCCCAAGAGCAAATGCAGGCGCTCGAACCAGGTGACCTGATCTTGAACATACAATCCCTTCTGTCTGGTGAGAACAGACGAATGACCTTTGTATCCTGTGCCGGCTTGCGCGCTCCAATAGGCGAAGGAGGGCACGGTTCCGTAGATCGGATAGAAGATGTCGATCGGGTAGAGAGCGCCGCCGTCGCCAAAATAGTAGTCGTAAAGGCTGTTCAGATAATCGAGCCCCATCAGAAAATCATGCTTGCCGCCGAGCGCCCAGAACTTTCCTTCAAGGTCGACGTTCGTCGAAAATGTGCCGCCCGTCAGAGATTGGTATTCGACAATGCGTTGGAGTGTCCGCATATCCGGATCGACGCAATAGGGCGTGGTGCAAAACGATGCAATATTCGGTTTTTGCATGCTGGGCGTCGCGGAGTAAAGGAAGCGATTTGTGACCTTCCAATCTTCAGTCAGGTTTTGCCGAAATTTGTAGCCGAAGTTAAAACTGTCGATCCGGTCGCGTGGATCGTTCGCCTCTTGGAACGAACGGCTGAGCGGTATTGGCGCTGGCGTCGGTCCGTAGGGCGGCACGCCGACGTCGCTCTGAGCCTTCTGCGCAAGAAATTGACCCTCGGCTGTGAATTCAGTCCAGGCAGTTGGCCGGTAACTCACGACCGGCGCCAAGAGCATGCGCTCGCCGCCCTGGAAGCCTCGGAATGACCCGTTGGTTTGGTAGGCGCCGGTGAAGCGGTAGGCGAGTCCTGGAGCCTCAGCAATGGGCGAGGTAAAATCCCACTGAGTCCGATACCAGTTGAACGATCCGAACTGTTGATCGACAACATAGCGGGCGCGGTCGAGCGGTTGTTTGGTGATGAGATTGATCAGTCCGCCCGGCTCCGCACGCCCGTAGAGGACAGACGCTGGGCCTTTCAAGACTTCGATTCGCTCCAGATTGGCGGTATCGAAACCGCTTGGATTAGATTCCCCAGCGGGAATCGCGAGATTGTTGCGATAGATATAGAGACTATCGAAGCCCCGGATCTTGAAATTATACCCTTCAAGGTCATTGTTGTTCGAGCGAACGCCGGGAACGTTTTCCAAGGCTTCCTGAACGCTCGTATCGTTCTGATCCTGCATCACTTGCTTGGGGACCACATTCACTGACACCGGCGTCTCTCTGAGAGGGGTGTCGGTCTTAGTGCCCGTGGCGGCGTCATTCACCACATAGCCTTCGGCGGGCGTCTTCGGCTCGCTCGGAAAATTTGACGACGGACCCGAGCCGGATGTGGCCGAACCTCCTGCTGACGAACCCGAAATCTGCGTTGATGGCGCGCGCTGCCGCCCGCCGATGCTGATGGTTGGCAATGCTTGCTGGGCGTGGGCGCATTCAGGGACGAAAGCGAACAGCAGCGCGCAGGCGGAAACGCCGCGCAGGAGAACGGACGAGTTCATTGGTGGACTCCAGAGCGATTGTGAGAGCGCTCGAGCGATGTGATGGAGCGGGTTGAGCTTTGAGGCGGCGCGATTCGCGAATCAGGGCGTCTGCGGCGGCGCGCGCGAAGACCAGGCGCTGGCCCAGCCGGCAAGTTTGATGCGGCGCCTTACGGGCGCCGACGGCTCGGCCCGGTCAGTCGCGGGCTGGCTGCAAGCCGCTACGCTAAACGCCGTTCCCGCGAGGCCAAGCGACGTTTGCCGCTCGCAACTCGCCAAACAACAAAGCCCCGCTAGAGAGCACTTATGGGCGCGTCCGTCATTTGCTGGAGCAGGCGAGACCTCTCGCGCGCAATCAACGGAGGCCGCTGTCGAGACAGAGGCAATTCCTTCATGTGACGCGGCTTGCGCCCGGGACAATGCGAGGGCGAAGCCCTGGACCGCCATGACGAATGCGACAAAGCCGAACAGAACCGCACGGACGCCTTTCAGGCGTCTGTTCGCGTTCTCGTCCTTCTTCGTCGTATGGTTTGGGATCCGCTGCATCATCGCCGTCTTCGTCTAGCGCAACTGAAAATAGCCAAAGCGAAGCTGACACGCCTGACAAGAACCTGACATCCGCGGTTTTGGTGCGAAATCCGAGGCGCTGTGTCTTTAGGGCAACAGCTGGCGCTTTCGCGCGGGCGTCTTGCGCATTCGGCGACTGAAATCGATAATCAGCGGCTCAGAACGGGAGCGGCGCCCACATGCGAGTATTACTTGTTGAAGACGAGCTGGATGCGGCACGCCTCACAGCATCGTTGATCGCTCAGGCCGGCTTTGATGTTGATCAAGCCCGCTGTCTAGGCGCGGCGCGGGACGCCGTGGCGCGATCGAATTACGATCTCTTGCTTCTTGATCGTCGTCTTCCTGATGGTGACGGTCTTGCGCTGATGTCGTTCGCGCGACAGTTACGGCCGGGCATCCGCGTCATGATGCTGACCGCAATGGACGACATGGGAGAGAAAGTGTCGAGCTTTGATCTGGGCGCGGACGACTATGTGACTAAGCCGTTTCAAGGAGAGGAGCTGGTCGCGAGAATACGCGCTTGCGTTCGCCGTCCGGGAAGCGGCGCGCCGAAGCCGATCATGGTGGGCGCGCTATTTTTTGATCTCGCGACGCGCGATGTCCGAATTGCGGGCAAGCCGGTCATTTTGCATCGGCGCGAATTGGCGCTGCTTGAATCTCTATTGCGTCGGGTCAATCGCGTCGTCTTGCGCGAAACGCTTCTCGACGAAGTTTTCTCTCCAAATGAAGATATTCAGGACAATACGCTCGACGCCGCCGTCTCGCGCTTACGGCGACGACTCATTGAGTCGAATGCCGGCGTCGCCATTCACACTGTTCGCGGCGTTGGTTATATCAGCACGGAGTTGCTTGATTGAGACGGTATTCGCTCGTATCGCGCATCGTCGGCTGTCTCTTTCTTGCACAGATTATCGCCTTCACCATCGCCTGGCTGGTGACAGTTGGCGCTGGTCTTGCTGGCGTCGAAATTTTTGCCACTTCGCTCGAAGAGATATCTGCGGTTCGCGCGAAAAAGCAGGTCGTCGGCTCATTGACGTTGAACGACGAAAATATGCTGGAGTTCAGGCCGACGCCTGACCTGCTCGATGACTTAAAGCGCGCACCCGGCATGAAGTTCGCCGCGTTCAAAGGGCTGAGTCACGATCCAATTGCAGGGTCCTCGCCCGAACTTGTCTCATTGCTCCAGCCGCTTATCAAGATTAGTCCCAGCCATGTTCATTTTATTCTGCCCGGCGACCCGACTGCCATTCGCGCGGGTTTTATGGAGCCGTTATGGACTCCCTTTGGACGTCTTCACATCGCTGTTTACGGACAAAAATTCCGTTGGAACGACATTATCGACGCCGCCATGGAAGAAATGCGATGGCAGATCGCTTACTTAATCATGGCGATATTGATGTCTGCAGGCGCGGCATGGTTCGCCGTGCGCTGGGGATTGAGCCCGCTCAGACGCGTGGCGGAACAGGCGTCCCGGATTAATATGAACAGCCTGGACCAGCGCCTCGACGCAACTGACGTGTCGAGCGAAGTTGGACCCCTCGTCGACGCAGTCAACGACGCCTTGGCGCGGCTCGACGCCGGAGTGGCCAGGCAAAGGCGCTTTACCGCAAATGCTGCACATGAACTGCGCACGCCCGTCAGTGTGCTCGGCGTGCGACTCGACGCGCCCGAGGAGCCGACTTTCAAGAATGATTTGAAACGCGATCATCGGCGCATACGTAACATCGTCGAGCAGTTGCTCGCTTCTGCGCGACTTGGCGAGCAATCGACCAAGCTCGATGAAAGCATCGAACTTGTCGCGTTGACGCGCACGATGATTGCGGACGCGGCGCTTCTCGCGTTGAAGGCGCGACGACAGATCGTTCTGGACGCGCCCAATACGCCTGTACTCGTTAACGGGAACCGACCAGCGCTCGAATCGGTCATTGCAAATGTCATCGACAACGCACTTCGCGCTGAGCCTGAAGGCGGTACGGTTCACGTTCGCGTCGCCGATAACGCAACGCTGGAGGTGATCGATCACGGGTGCGGCGTCGAAGAAGCGGACCGTGATCTGATCTTCGAGCCTTTTTGGCGCAAGAACGATTCTATTCCAGGTACAGGCCTGGGATTGGCCATCGCCAAAGAACTGATCGACGCCCATGGCGGACGCATTTGGGTCGAAGAGACGCCCGGCGGCGGCGCGACATTCAAGCTTGCGTTTCCCATGAACGCTTGAATCGATGCATCGGACGGCAGGCGTCGGTGGAACAAGCTGTCTACGGCGCGGCAGAGGAGGCAAATATCATCGAGGCATGGCGTAGGTATATTGCCCATCTTCATCGACCGTGGCGCGGCGCTTTGGATCAATACTGGAAACGCCAATTACCGCCGATTTCCCGTCTGATGCGGCGACAGGCGCGCGCAGCAAGTCACTTTTTTGGTCCGTGATGTGGACTTCCTGCTCAACGACCTCGACTCGCCGGTCCCGCGCCCGCAAATGGTCGCGGCGGTATTCGACCTTTTCCAGCGTATCGCGCGATGCCATAGCGAACTATATATCGTACTCTAGTGAAAGATATCGCGCTCCAGAGGAGTAGCGGAGGAGCGCTACCGCCTTTCCCTGCAACGCCCAAAAATACGCTATTGTCTTCGGACGTGCGCTTGATTTTCCGGGCGCCTCGACGCTTCTCTCTGATCGTTTCAGCGATCGCAAGAAATTCTGCGCGCGGGCGCCGGTCAAGCTATCAGT
>JBFXJV010000254.1:0-5572 GCA_050174515.1 Methylocystis sp. | reverse complement strand
CTGGATGTCGCCGGCGGTGACGACGCCCGGCCCGGTCTTCTTCAGCGTCAGGCGTTTCGCGCCCTCGCCCTGATATTTGATGGCGATGTCCTTGATGTTGAGGACGATGTCGGTCACATCCTCACGCACGCCGGGGATCGACGAAAATTCATGCAGCACGCCGTCGATGTGGATCGACGTGATCGCCGCGCCCTGCAAGGACGACAGCAGAATGCGGCGAAGGGCGTTGCCGAGCGTCACGCCGAAACCGCGCTCCAGCGGCTCGGCGACGGCCGTCGCGACACGCTTCGGATCATCTCCGGCCGTGACGTCGAGCTTGTTCGGCTTGATGAGTTCCTGCCAGTTCTTCTGGATGCTCACTTGGAGGCCTTTCCTTGAAGCTCCTGAATGCGGCGTCGAGGCATGCGCCGCGCGCCGCGCGAAATCAAATCAGACAATCTGGAATGTCCTCAGACGCGGCGCCGCTTGCGCGGCCGGCAGCCATTGTGGGGAATGGGCGTCACGTCGCGGATCGACGTGACGGTGAAACCCGCCGCCTGCAGCGCCCGCAGCGCCGATTCTCGGCCGGAGCCAGGTCCGGAAACTTCGACTTCGAGCGTGCGCACGCCATGTTCGCCGGCCTTGCGGGCGGCGTCTTCGGCGGCCATCTGCGCCGCATAAGGCGTCGATTTGCGCGAGCCCTTGAAGCCCATCGAGCCCGCGGAAGACCACGACACAGTATTGCCCTGCGCGTCGGTGATGGTGATCATGGTGTTGTTGAACGTCGAATTCACATGCGCGACGCCGGAAACGATATTCTTGCGCTCGCGGCGACGAACGCGCGTAGTGTCCTTGGCCATAGTGTTTTGCGTCCTTCAAACGCGCCCGTAGTTCCAGGCGCTAGGGATTTCAGTCGTCATGGCCGGGCTTGTCCCGGCCATCCATGCGATTGCGATCCCCGGATCAAGTCCAGGGATGATCGTCCTAACCGACGATCACTTCTTCTTGCCGGCGATCGGCTTGGCCTTGCCCTTGCGGGTGCGGGCGTTGGTGTGGGTGCGCTGGCCGCGCACGGGAAGCTGCCGGCGATGGCGCAGGCCGCGGTAGCAGCCGAGGTCCATCAGGCGCTTGATGTTGATCGCCACCTCGCGGCGCAGGTCGCCCTCGACCATGTAGTCGCGGTCGATCGTCTCGCGAATTTGCAGGACTTCCGCATCGGTGAGCTGCGCCACGCGCCGCTCTGACGGGATGCTCACCTTCTCGCAAATCTCCGACGCCTTCTTGGGGCCGATGCCGTGAATATATTGGAGCGCGATGACGACGCGCTTATTGGTCGGGATATTGACGCCTGCAATACGGGCCACTTGTCTCTCCATGTGAAAGGAGCGTTAAGCTCCGGGATTGCGTCCGCGTCCGGTGGAGCCCGGCTCATGCGAACGGTTGCGAACCGTTTTCATACGAAAACAGGCCCCGCCCCCCATTCCGGGAGCCGGAGCCGCCTGTTCGACGATGTGAAGACCGCTTATCTAAGGGGGACCGGCCAAAGCGTCAAGCGGATTCACGAAATTGCGCGCGCGCGTCGAGAAAAAGTGGACGCCGGCTTTCATGTGAAGCGCATTCTACGTTCTTGGCGTGACGCATGTGGCCGGCATTTCGGCGTTCAGGCCTCAATGCAGCGTGATCTAGCCGCGGCCGACCGCCGCACCGAGCGCCCGATCAATCGCCGTCGTCACCTCGTCGATCGGCGCCATGCCGTCGATCCTGGTCAGTTGTCTGCGCCCGGCGTAATGGGCGGACACCGGCGCGGTCTGGGCTCGGTAGGCCTCGACCCGCGTTCTGAAGCTCTCCGGATTGTCGTCGGCGCGCACCGCGCCGCCCGCGGCGACGGTCTGGTCGACCCGCCTGCGCATCCGTTCGACGAGCGCGCCTTCGTCGACGGCGAGTTCGAGCACGGCGTCGAGCGCGAGGCCCCTGCGGTCGAGCAGTTTTTGCAGCGCCTCGGCCTGGGCCACGGTGCGCGGAAAGCCGTCGAGGATGAAGCCCCTGGCGCAGTCCGGCGAATTCAGCCGCTCATCGATCAGGCCGATCACGACCTCGTCCGACACCAGCCGGCCGGCGTCCATGATCTCCTTGGCCTTGAGACCGAGCGGCGTTTTCGCCGCGACCGCCGCGCGCAGCATGTCGCCGGTCGAGAGCTGCGGCACGCCGTGCCTTTCGACCAAACGCGCCGCCTGCGTTCCCTTGCCGGCCCCGGGCGGGCCGAGCAGCACCAGCCTCATCGGGCGCGTTTCCCGCCGCGAACCTTGGCCTTGCGGATCAGCCCCTCATATTGCTGCGCCTGCATATGGCCGTGAATCTGCGCCACCGTATCCATGGTGACGCTGACGACGATGAGCAGCGAGGTGCCGCCGAAATAGAAGGGAAGATTGGCGTAGGCGATCAAACCTTCCGGAATGAGGCAGATGATGGCGAGATAGGCCGCGCCGAGCACGGTGACGCGCATCAATACCTCGTCGATGAATTTCGCCGTGCGCTCGCCGGGACGGATGCCGGGCAGGAAGCCGCCATGCTTCTTGAGATTGTCCGCCGTCTCGGCCGGATTGAAAACGATCGCGGTATAGAAGAAGGCGAAGAAGACGATCAATCCGACATAGGCGAGCATATACAGCGGCCGGCCATGGCCGAAATAGGCGGAAATCGTCGCGAAAATGCTTTCGCTGCCGGTCGACTGATAGAAATTCGCCACCGTCGTCGGCAGAAGCAGCAATGACGACGCGAAGATCGGCGGAATGACGCCGGAAGTGTTGAGCTTCAGCGGCAGGAAGGACGTCTGTCCCTCATAGACCCGATTGCCGTGCTGGCGCTTGGGATAGGTGATCAGCAGGCGCCGCTGCGCGCGCTCCATGAAGACGATGAAGGCGACGACGGCGAGCGACATGACGATCACGCCGATGATCAGCCCGGTCGAGATCGCGCCCTGACGCCCCAATTCCAACGTCGACACGATCGCCGACGGGAAGGCGGCGACGATGCCGGCGAAGATGATCAGCGACGATCCATTGCCGATGCCCCGCGAAGTGATCTGTTCGCCAAGCCACATCAGGAACATCGTGCCGCCGACAAGCGTCACGACCGTGGTGACGCGGAAGAAAACGCCCGGATCGGTGACGACGCCCGGCTGACCCTCGAGCCCGATCGCCATGGCGTAGGCCTGGAACGTCGCAAGCGCGACGGTGAGGTAGCGCGTATATTGATTGAGGACCTTGCGCCCCTGCTCGCCCTCTTTCTTCAGCGACTCAAGCGTCGGAATGACCGACGTCAGCAGCTGAATGATGATCGAGGCCGAAATATACGGCATGATGTTGAGCGCGAAGATCGCGCGGCGTTGCACCGCGCCGCCCGCGAACATGTTGAAGAGTTCGAGCATGCCCTTCGACTGGCCGAAGAAGCTTTTCGCGAAGGCTTCGGGGTCGATGCCGGGCAGCGGCACGTAAGTGCCGAGGCGATAGACGATCAGCGCGCCCAGCGTGAACCAGATGCGCTTCTTCAATTCCTCGGATTTGCCGAAGGCGGAGAGATTGACGTTGGCCGCGAGCTGCTCGGCTGCCGATGCCATGAAGTAACTCCCCTGTCGCGCCGCTGTCGACGCGACGCATTTCGTTGGGCGGAGCGCTCGAACAAGCGGTTCGCGCGAGGCTCGCCCGCTCCGTTCGGAGCGCTTGATATAAAACGGCGCAGCCGCTCATGCGAGAGCGGCCGCGTATTTTGCTTTATTGCGCCGTCGATTCGCCGGCGAGAAGCTTCACCGAGCCGCCCGCCCCTTCGATCGCGGCGACAGCGGCTTTCGAGGCCGCCGCGACCTCGAAGACGAGCTTAGCCTTCAATTCGCCCTGGCCGAGGATTTTCACCCCGTCTCGCGGCTTGGTGACGACGCCCGCCGCCAGCAGCGAGTCGAGCGTCACCGGGGCGTTGGCGTCGAGCTTGCCGGCGTCGACCGCCTGCTGGACTCGCCCGAGATTGACCTCATTGTAGTCGACCGAGAAGGGATTGTAGAAGCCGCGCTTAGGCAGACGGCGATGCAGCGGCATCTGGCCGCCCTCGAATCCCTTGATCGAAACGCCGGCGCGCGCCTTCTGACCCTTGACGCCGCGGCCGCCGGTCTTGCCCTTGCCGGAGCCGATGCCGCGGCCGACGCGCATGCGGTCCTTGCTTGCGCCGGGATTGTCGGAAATTTCGTTGAGTTTCATGGCCGCGTCCTCACTTCCCGTCGACAGTCTTGCCGTCGACGGTTTTGTCGTCGACGATTTTGACGAGATGCGCGACCTTGGCGATCATGCCGCGCACGGCCGGCGTGTCTTCCAGCGCGCGGCGGCGGCCAATGCGCGTCAGGCCGAGGCCGAGAAGCGTGCGGCGCTGACGCTCGGAACGACCGATCGCACTGCTGGTCTGCTCGACGACGATCTGCTGCTTGCCTTTCGTCATGGGTCGTCTCCTTACGCGTCGACGGCGTCGGCGTCGACGCCCTGACGGCGCGACTGCAGCACCGAGACTTTCAACGAGCGGCGCGCCGCGACCGAGCGCGGCGAATCCTCATGGCCGAGCGCGTTGAAGGTCGCGCGGATCATGTTGTAGGGGTTCGACGAGCCTTGGCTCTTCGCCACCACGTCATGCATGCCGAGCGTCTCGAAAACGGCGCGCATCGGCCCGCCGGCGATGATGCCCGTGCCCGCCGGCGCCGCGCGCAGAATGACGCGGCCCGCGCCATGGCGGCCCTTCACGTCATGATGCAGCGTGCGCCCTTCGCGCAGCGGCACGCGGATCAGCGCGCGCTTCGCCGCTTCGGTCGCCTTGCGGATCGCTTCAGGCACTTCACGCGCCTTGCCATGTCCGTAGCCGACGCGGCCCTTCTGGTCGCCGACGACGACAAGCGCGGCGAAGCCGAAACGCCGTCCGCCCTTCACCACTTTGGCGACGCGATTGATGTGAACCAGGCGGTCCACAAATTCGCTGTCGCGCTCCTCACGATCACGATCGCGGCCGCGACCGCCTTCACCTTCACGCGCCATCTTCTCTTCCGTCACTTACGCGGCGCTCTCGCGCCGCTCGCTTCGTTGTGCCCCTCTCCCGCCTGCGGGAGAGGGTGGCCCCGCGAAGCGGGGTCGGGTGAGGGCTCTCGCCGTTTCAACCAACCCGGTCGCAGCGACCCTCATCCGTCACGCCTTCGGCGCGACACCTTCTCCCGTAAACGGGAGAAGGGTTTAAAACTCCAACCCGCCCTCGCGGGCGCCGTCGGCCAGCGCCTTGACGCGGCCGTGATACATGTAAGCGCCGCGGTCGAACACGACCTCTTTGACGCCCTTGGCGACGGCGCGTTCGGCGAGAAGCTTGCCGACGACCTTCGCCGCCTCGACATTCGCGCCGGTCTTCAGACCTTCGCGATTGTCCTTTTCGAGCGAAGAGGCGGCGACGACCGTCGCGCCCTTCTCATCGTCGATGATCTGGGCGTAAATCTGCTTTGACGAGCGAAACACCGACAGACGCAGCCGCCCATTGGCGCGCTCACGGATCGCCCGGCGCACGCGCGCCTTGCGAC
>JBFXJV010000253.1:0-5585 GCA_050174515.1 Methylocystis sp. | reverse complement strand
TCAGCGCCGCGACCAGACCTTCCGCGGCGACGCGGTCGGCCTTCTTGGCGGCCTTGGACAGGCCCTTCTTGCGCAGCCAGTCGACCGCCGCTTCGAATTCGCCCTCGGTCGCGGTGAGCGCCGCCTAGCAATCCAACATGCCCGCGCCGGTGCTCTCGCGCAGTTCCTTCACAAGGGCGGCGGTGATCGTAGCCATGGTCGAAATTCCTTCTTAAGGGATCATGCGACGACGCCGGCCCATCGGGCCGGCGCGCGCGTCTTAATCGTTGGACGTGACGGCGGTTCAGGCGGCGAGCAGCGCCTTCGCCTGATCGACCCAGCCGTCGCGCGCGATGCGGCCATTGAGCTTTAGTTCGGCGTCGAGCTTTTCAACATCCGCCGCGCTCATCGCCGCAAGCTGCCAATAGTGATAGACGCCGGCGTCGTTCAGCTTCTTGATCAGCTGCGGGCCGACGCCATGCAGCTTGGCGAGATCGTCCGGCGCGCCGCGCGGCGCCGAGAGCAGCTCAAAGGCCTCGCCGGGCGTCTCGGCAACCGCGGCTGTGGCCTCGACGGCAATCTCCTCGGCCGTGCGCAAATCCTCGCGGATCACCCGGCCTGCTTCGACCGCCGCTTCGACTTCGGGCGATTCCTCGGCGCCAATGTCGACTCCCATCGCGCCCTGGCTGCGCGAGATGCCGTCGATCGCGGCCCTGGCGACGAGATCGCAATAGAGCGCGATGGCGCGGCCGGCGTCGTCATTGCCCGGGATCGGATGGCTGACGCCATCCGGATCGCAATTGGTGTCGAGCACCGCGACGACCGGAATCTTGAGCCGGTTCGCCTCCTTGATCGCGAGCTGCTCCTTGTTGGTGTCGATCACGAAGATGAGATCGGGCGTGCCGCCCATGTCCTTGATGCCGCCGAGCGCCTTTTCAAGCTTGTCGCGCTCGCGGGTCAGCAGCAGCCGCTCTTTCTTGGTGACGCCGGACGCGCCCGCCGAGAGCTGCTCGTCGAGCTTGCGCAGGCGGTTGATCGAACCAGAAATCGTCTTCCAATTGGTGAGGGTGCCGCCCAGCCAGCGGGAGTTGATGTAATATTGCGCGCTGCGCTTGGCGGCCTCGGCGATCTGCTCCTGCGCCTGACGCTTGGTGCCGACGAAGAGCACGCGGCCGCCCTTGGCGACAGTGTCCGAAACCGTCTTCAGCGCCTGATGCAGCAGCGGCACCGTCTGGGCGAGATCGATGATGTGAATGTTGTTGCGGGCGCCGAAGATAAAAGGCGCCATCTTCGGGTTCCAGCGATGCGCCTGATGGCCGAAGTGCGCGCCGGCCTCGAGCAGGCCGCGCATATTGAAGTCGGGAAGTGCCATTTTGTCGTTTCTCCGGTTGAGCCACGGCGAAGGATGAGAGAGGCCGGAGAACCGGCCACCGGAACGACGTCTTGAGGCAGACGCCGCGAAACCCTCGCCTGTGGAATGGCGCGCTTATAGGGGATGCGTCCACGCCGGGCAAGCGCCGCGACCGGCCATGAGACCCGCCATGAGACTGGCCATGAGACCCGCCATGACGCGCCAAGACTGGCCGTGACTCGCCAAGGCTGGCCAAGGCCGGCCATGCCATCGCCGGCCCCGCCCGCGCAGTCGCGCCAGCCCCTGTTGGACGCCCGTGCCGGGCGCCGCCGCCAACGCTCGCTCCAAGGAAGGCGGGAAGCGACTTTTTTTGCGCATTCCGCGACCTCTTGTCGCACGTTAAATTACTGTTTTATTACAAAAAAATTACTTTTTTGGGAAGCCTCTAGGACGCCTCATGAGCGCATTGCCATCCGCTTTGAAACAAGCTAGGCTCCCTGTGATGCGGCAAGCATTCACGCATAATCAAGAACAGGGGGAAAACGCATGGCCGTTAACGTTCACAGCTCTGGCGATGTCGGCAAGATGCTGATTTGGATCGCCGCTTTCGTCGCTTTCATTGTGGTCGCTCTGACCTGGGTTCCGGACTGGATTTCTCCCGAAGGAACCAATGGCACGGGTAACCGCAACGGCATGCAAGGCGAAGGCGTTGGTTCTACCGCTCGCATGATTCAGTAAGAAATACCCCTGCCGAAGGACTTGCCGGGCGCGCAAGCTCCCGGCCCTTGTCTGTTAGGGAGGACGATCCGCCCGGCGACGGCGCAGATCAGTTCGGAGCCGACGTTCTCGACGTGATCGAGCGTCGGCTTCCGCGTTTTTGCCCTGCTGACGCGCCTTGACTGCGCCGCTGACGCGCGTCAGCGAACGCGCTTTGCCCCAGACTTGCGCCAACCAGTTTCGTTTTTGCGGCGCAAGCGCGCGTTGCGAAAAAGCGGGAAACGGCTTTTAGCGCAGGGCGCGCTCTAAATTTTTGGAATCGATCACGTTATCCGCATTTGAGCGATTCCGCCCAAACGCGGCGTGATCTAGGGCCAGCCAAAGCCAAAATTGCGGCAGCCGAATATTTTGCATCGCCGGTCCGGTTTCGGCGAGGACAACCCCGAGCAATATCAGCGCGCCGCCGAGGATCGCGGACCCCGTCAGGCGCTCGGACAGCAGCACGGCGCCCGATATGGCGGCGAAAACGCTTTCCAGCGACATGATCAGAGCGGCTTCAGCCGCAGGCGTATTCTTAAGAGCCACGATCTGAAGCGTGAAGGCGACGCCCCCTGAGCAAAGGCCGGCATAGAGGATCGACGGCAGCGCCGAGCGCAGGCCCTCCTGCGAAAAAGGCTCCAGACTGAATCCCACGCAAATTCCGAGAACGCCGACCACGCCGAATTGCGCGAAAGCCAGGAAATACGGCCGATCGCAGCGCGCGAGAAAGACCGGGACGAGACTAATTCCGGCAGCCCACGCCACATCCGCGATCAACACCAGGCCGTCGCCTGACGTCCAGCTCGCAAGCTCTGCGCCGTCTGTCAGAAGCCAGGCGCCGGCGACCGAGAGGGCGCTGGCGGCGAGAACGATCCGCCGCGGCCTAACGCCGGTCTGCGCAAAAACGAACAGCGGAACGAGGATCACATAAAGCGCGGTGAGAAATCCACCATTGGTGGCGGTCGTCGTGGCAAGGCCTGCCTGCTGCAAGGCGGCGGCGACGAAGACGCAAATCCCGATTAGTCCGGCGAGAGACCAGTCGGCTTGCTTCAGCGGCGATCGGCTCCGACCGCCTTCATAGAGCGCCAGCGGCGTCAGCGCGACGCAGGACAGCAGAAACCGCACGCCGACAAAGCTGATCGGCCCCATCAGTTCGCCGGCGTTTTTCTGCGCGATGAAGGCCGTGCCCCAAATCAGGGCGGCGAGCACAAGCAGCAGATCCGCGCGAATGCGGCTCATGGCAGGCCGGCGCTCTTCGAACCCTGACGACGCTGATCCATGCGCTCCATCAGCGTATTCCAAGCTTCGGCCGGCGCCCGCCAGAGCGCCTGGACAGACTTCACGATCGGCATGACCAAGAAGCCAAACGACGAATGCGGGTCCACGCCCTCTTCCTCGACGCCGTATCTGAGACGCGGATTGTTCGTCGAAGGCATTTCGAGCGAGCCGAACATCCAATCCCAAACGGCGAGGACGCTGCCGAAGTTACGATTGAAATGCTTGGGATCGGTCGAGTGATGGATCTGGTGATGCGCGGGGCTCAGGACGATATGTCCGAGGAGTCCGCGAAAGGGAATCCAGAACTGCGAATGTTGCAGATGTCCGATCGTCCAGAGGAAGAAAAGGAACAGAATGTTCTTTCCGTCGACCGTGAATGATTCCGTAGCGCGCCCGAACGTCCAGGCCAGCGCGCCTGACGCCGAGCCGATGAAGATCGCGAGCATATAGCCGAAGAATATGTTGTCGATCGGATGATTGCGAAAGTTGGTGACCGGCGTGAGAATCTCCGCCGTGTGATGCACCTTGTGGAATTCCCACAGAAACGCGATCCGATGCTTGAGATAGTGATCGACCCAATAGCCGATCTCATAGGCCAGAAACAGCACGACGGTGGAAAAGACTCTTATCGACCAGTCGCAACAGCCGACCGGCGCGCGCGCGCCAAAGGAGCTTTGCAGCGCGCCGCTGACGACCGTTGCGACGGCGTTCGTCGAGATGACGAGAGCGCCCACAACGACCGGCATCAAAACAACGCTCAGCACGAAGAGATTCACGTCTGCGGCAAAGGATTTCGTCAGCAGCAATCGCTTGTCGAAGATAGCGCGGGCGATGGCCCGAAAGTTGGCGCGCCCCCGGCGTATCCTGCGCCTGTAGGCCAAGGCGCAGACGCCGATGACAAAGGTCGTCGCCAGGGAATAGACTGAAAAAATCGAACCCGCCGAAAACAACTCGTTGGATATTCTTGCAACGAAAAAGCGGAGCGCGTCGTGAATATCCATCGAGCTTTTCGGTCCAGACGATCTTGAGAGTTCGGCAGAAATTGACGCGCCTTGAGGCGCCCCTTCGCGTCCATGGCTTGCATTGGCGGCGCGCGCCCCGTTGACCGCGCGCCCGCCTAGTCGAGAAGCGTATTCGTTACGCGCGCCGCTGCCAAGAGCGACATGCCGGTAGGCTGGAGCCGCATTCGGCGCTAGGCCCTGTTGACAAAATTGGTTCCCAAATCAGAGGAAGCATGATTCAAGACCGCCTTTCGGGAGGCGGTCTTGGCTCGTGGCGATGCGACCATTTTCACCGCGAAAGGCGTTTGCAGTGGACATCCCCCGGATCTTCAACGTCACTGAAAGCGCTCACCGCATCCATAACCCGTTCACGCCCGAAAAGCTGGCCACTCTTGGCGCGGCGTTGCGCCTGGAACCAGAGACGCGCGTGCTGGACCTTGGCAGCGGTTCAGGCGAGATGTTATGCACTTGGGCGCGCGATTACGGGATTCGCGGCGCCGGCATTGACATGAGTCAGTTGTTCACCGCGCAAGCGAAGCTGCGCGCTGAAGAGCTCGGGGTCGCCGATCGAGTCGAGTTCATCCACGGCGACGCTGCCGGCTATGTGGCCGAGGAAAAGGTCGGTATCGCCGCCTGTCTCGGCGCCACGTGGATCGGCGGGGGAGTCGTCGGCGCCATCGAGCTTCTGGCGGAGAGCCTTCACACCGGAGGGATTATCCTCATCGGCGAGCCGTACTGGCTGCAGTTGCCGCCCACGGAAGACGTCGCCAAGGGATGCCTAGCCGGTTCGATCTCCGACTTTCTCATGCTTCCGGAACTTCTCGCGTCTTTCGGCAACCTCAACTACGACGTTGTGGAAATGGTCCTGGCGGATCAAGACGGCTGGGACAGGTACGAGGCGGCCAAATGGCTCACAATGCGCCAGTGGCTCGATGCGAATCCCGACGATGATTTCGCGATAGACGTTCGAGCCCAGCTGACCTCGGAACCCCAACGCTACGCCGCGTACACGCGCGAATACATGGGATGGGGCGTGTTCGCGCTGATGGCGCGGTGATGTAAGGCGCTTGGCGTCCGGCGGATTGTTAATGGTTATGCCGCACGACAGATGATGCGGCGCCCGGAAGGAGTCGCATCCCTTCGGGCCCCGCCTATTCCGCGTCCGTAAAAAAGTGTCGTCCCATTGCCGCTCCCTGCAATGAGCAACTTTGAAAAAGACT
>JBFXJV010000252.1:0-5604 GCA_050174515.1 Methylocystis sp. | reverse complement strand
TTCGCTTTGTAATAGTCGAGCATCGCCGTCTGTCGCGCTTGGACGAGAGGAGGAATAATTTCTAATCCGATTATTTGTGAATGTGGGTGTTGGAGGGAAGCGCCTGCAATCTTCCCACGATTGCGGAATACAATCACCGACTGAACGGCCTCCTCAGCCATGAGCGCGTCGAATCTGTTTCGATATATCGCGAGGACATCGCGAACCCTGTCTTGAGACATTGTCGTGAGGTCATTATTGTGCTGCGGGCTCTCGATGATGACATCGTGGCAGCCTTGGACGGCTGACGCCTCATAGAACGAGCTGTGTGCGCAAGGCGCAGAATCGTGGCTGAACGCAGGAAATTTGTTTGCGACGTCTCGAGTTCTCCAGCCCGGGCGCCCGACTGACGTAGTTTCGGCAATGATCGCCGGAAGCATGGACTCATTGCCGGGGCAGAACGGGCATGTGGGGTCGAACGACGACGGCCTTTCCCTCTGCTCGGGGCGCGGCCCACGCGCGTGCGGCCTACGACCGCGTTCGGGAGCAATGACGACCGATATGTTGCTAGTTGGGTCGTATCGCAACTCGCTCATGATTTACGCTTCACGCTCAAATCTCAACGCCGGCGCCTTTTGTCGGCGCGCCGATATCCCTAACAGTCATGTAAGCTCCTTAACGAAGGCGAAATCTAGCTTCGAAGGCCGCGATGAGGTCGAGCCAGTCTTCCATCAGGCGAGTAAGCAGGTAGCGTTCCTTGACCGTCTCGCGCGCCTTCGAGCCAAGTTTTTGGCGAAGCTTTGGATCTTTAACCAGTTGAACGATGCGCCCCGCGGCTTGTTCAACCGTCTCGACCAGGAAACCGTTTTCGCCGTCGCAAATCTGGTGGCGGATGCCTCCGACGTTGCCGCCTATCACCGGCGTTCCCTTCCACATCGCTTCGGCGACAGTTAGTCCGAAGCCCTCCCGGATCGACTTTTGTAAGACGACGGCGGCTCGGCGTTGCAAGGCGTTGACGAGCGCTGAATCCTGGACCGACAGAATACGGATTCGTTCTTCTTCTCCACATTTGCACAGCGATTCGAACATTTGCTGGCCCTCGGGATCATCTGTCGCGACATTGCCAACCAGAACGAGGGTGCAATCAACCTCCTGGCAGGCAATTCGAAAAGCATCGATGACGCCCTGTGGATCTTTCCATTTGTCGAAGCGGGACACCTGCACCACCAGCGGCCAGTCTGTCGGTATGCCGTAGTGTTCCATACGATCGTCGATTTCATCATCCGACAGATCTTTGTTTGTCGTCGAGAACGGATTGATGGCTGGTAATATGAACCTCTGTGGCGCATTCAGCGCCTGTGCATATTCGGGCAGCGACAGCACCACGGCGTCATATTGCTCGATGAGAGGCGAGAGATAGGACCACAGAGCCGAATTGGGGCTCGTGAGATCGACATGGCAGCGCCAGACCCACGGCGCCTTTTTGCGAAAGTGGCGGATAAGCGGTAGCGGCTGTGGATCATGAACGACGATGACGTCGTGATCAAGGTGGAGGCGCGTCGCGTTTTCAAATGCGACTTCCTCATAAATGGACAACTTCAAATCGGTCAGATTGATGTCGCCGCCCTGTAGGGCGTTGTGCATCTTTTTTGTAATGCTAAAAAAATCTGGGCGACCCTGGATAACCCGCCAACCAGTTGGGATTCCGGCGCTGTTCATCATCAAAGTCAGAGAAGCGAGCAATTCGGCGACTCCGCCGCCGTAGTAAGTGGAGTTGACGTGGACCACGTGGAGATCGCGGAGGCAAGACGCCTTCCGCAGAATACGTTCGACGGCCTCGACGCCAGCCAGCGGCGCATAATCTTCCGCGCTGGTTAGTTTGAAAGAGGGCGTAGGCACTCGTGGCGTCACCGCTCTAGAATTCCTCTTTGAGACCTCGCGATTAGTGAATGCCGCCAGGGTCCTTCGATCTTATCGTTCGTCGCGTGAGGTGCTCCCGGTCTCTGCAGAATTAGTTTTCTGCATAGCGGACTCTTATAGCACGAAAATTTGTTTCGGTTAGGGGAGCAATATAGCGCGCGCTCTAAGATTGATCGATCAATCCTTTGAAGGCTACGCCTGTGATATTCCAAGCCCCCATATGCGACGACAGCGAAATTAGCTCTGCTCCAATATCCTAGTACAACGCCTCCGTGGATCGACTCGTATCACTGAAGCGCTTGGGAATGTTGGTCCAGGGTCAGCGTTAGTTTCCGACGGCATTCGCCCCCTTCATGCTGTCAAGCCGACTGCCCGCAAAGCGTATTCGCTAGGCGGGATATAAAGGCCGGTCTGCATCGCCGTTCATGGCGTCTTCGCCGATCGCGCCGACGAACTTCTCGCTGAAGCCGGCGCCCGTGTCGTGACATCGAACAGCATTCCGCATCAGACGAATGAAATCGACGTTGGAGATATTCTGGCGGACGCTGTGCTCAAGCCGCCGACCATAGCGAAATGATCGCGCCCGCGCCGCCCCGGGAGATGTCAGCGGACAATGGGGCGGATTAGCGTGACTACGCGAGGAGCGCCAGCCGTCAGGCTCGGCGATAGCAAATGGCCGCCTTTCTGCTCGCGACGGCGGTCACGAAGGCGGCGTAGCTCCAGGCGAGGTTCTTCGCCGACGTTTGCGCGCCGGTTGTCTGATCGAATTGCTCTGATAGTTCCCCCGAGGCCGGCGTATACGCCCGCACCATCGCCACGAAGCTGTCGCCACGATCGAAAACAGCTTTGAACAGCCTTTCTTTGTGCCGGGGTTCGACCGATGTCCTCCCAAGGGCTTCGGGCGGCTCGCCGATCATATCAGCCAGGAGAGCCCGGTTGTCTTGCGAAACCGGAATCTTGGCGCCGCCGCCGATCGCTTCCGCAAAACGGAAGTAGAATTGGGCCGCGCCGAGCGTGGAAAAATAATAGGCCCCGCCGCTGTAATAAACGTCGCCGGCATAGCGACCCATGGCGGGAGCGCAGTCCGACGCGCGCTCCCGGTTGATCCGATAATCTGCGGCAAAAAGCTGCTCGAGCCTAGCCAGCGCTGCGAGCGCTTTCGGATCGAGGACGCTGTGAGGGCCATCCGTCCGCGCTGCGTGGATCACGCCAAGAGCCACGGCGATATCGAGCCGCCTCGCCTCCGCGACGCTTGGTGATTCCGATCCGTCGGCGACGCAGCTGAGATAAACGCCCTTGTCAGGATCAAAATGGTCGTCGAGACGCCGGCCGATCGCCTTTGCGGCCGCGCGATAGCTTCGCGCGCGCCGCACATCGCCCACCGCGTCCATGCATGCCGACCCATCGGCGAGCGCCGCAAGCTGGACGACGCGTGAATAATAATGATGACCTGAAATCTTTTCCCAAAGATCGAAGCAGGGTTGTTCCCAATGCCGAAGGGTGTAGTCGAGATCGCTTTGGAGCACGGCTTTTACGGACGTTTCGTCCGCGCGTTCAAGAAACGCGTCGAGTCGGCAAAAACGCAAGAGGGCAAGCGCGCGCAACGCAGGCCCATCATCTTGCGGACGAGCCCATTTGATTGTGTCGAGCGTCCCGTCGGCATTGTAGCGCGCCTCCCCGAGGACGTGATCGCCGAAGACCTGGCTGAGTTCGCTCTCGGAGCGCACGTGGACGAGAAAAGCGGGATCGATCGCCTGCCGAAAATCGCCGCGACCCAACAAAGTGCGGCCGTCGAGCTGACAAAGGCCGAGGCTGAACTGAACGAAATCCGCAAGATATGCGAGCGCCTCAATCCCCAGTGTCTGCTCCGCTATCAGGACGCGCACGGCGTCGATGACGATCGCCGAATCACGCAGCCAATGAAAAAAATAGTCAGGATTTGGATCGTAAGAGGCAAGCTCGGGCGAAGCCAGCACCGATCCCCGCGCCGGCCGAATGGTCTGCCCGAGACGCGGCCGCTCTTTGACGAGGTCCGTCGCGGAGACGGCCCGAAGCATGGCTACGGTGGAAAATTGGTATTGCCGCGCCATCCACTCGGAGAGCGTCTCCTTCCCGCCACTCGTTCCCTGGTCGCCTGCCCCGTCCGATGCCGCCATATCAGCGCCTACTTCAAATGCGGGCTGCGAAATCCCAGGCGACGCAAGCCTGCCTGCACGTCAGGGTCTCGCATAAATAGATTCCACAATAAGCCGGAGCGATAATTTTCAATCATTGCGACGATGGGGCCCTGGTCGATCGCAAGATAGGTAGTCGAGAACCAATTGGCGTCCTCGCTGAACGCGTCATCGCCAACCTTGTCCATTTCCATCAACGCCTGGCGAAAGCAGCCGACGCGAAAGAGCGTCGCGCGCCAATCCGCAATAAGACTGAAGTTATCGACGAACCAACGCAGCGACTGCTGTACTTGGTTGAACGCCCCCACGGCCATGAGCAGTCCGCCGAAAGAAAGATTCCAGGCAAAATAAGCCGGCGCCGCTACGATAATCGGCGCGACGATCATGAACCATCCATAACCCGCGGTGACCCAGGTCAAACCCGTCGTCGCGCCGACGAGCCGTCGTAAAGTGACAAGAAGCCGATCAAGCTCGCGGTGCAGGCGATCTCCCGCTTCCACCTCGCCGCGATGGACGGCGATGCCGTCACAATGCTCATTGACGTGAACGAGGGCGAAGCGCAGATCGGACTCGCGGGCGTAACGTTGGGCGTGGAGATCGATCAGCGGCTGGCCGACGCGCCAGCTCGCCCAGGACGCCACGCCGGCGTAGAGAAGCGCGGCCCATACCATGTAGCCAGGAACGGTGAAGTTTCTTCCTTCGAATTCGAACGACACGCCCGCGGAGAGCATCCACAGAACGCCGATAAAGCTCCCCAAAAGAAGCGTCGCCTGGACCAAGCCGACGCCGAGATCGGTCGACAGTTCCGCCAGATGCTGGGCGTCGGCATGGATGCGCTGGTCAGGATTCTCTCCGATTTCCTTGGCGCCGGCGAGGAGAAACGCGCGTTTGGGCGTAAGCCATTGCGCGAACAGATCCCGCGTCAATCCTTCACGCAATTTCAACTTCGTCAGCTGATTGAGCCACGTCTGGGCGACGTTCAGGACCAGCAGAGCGCCGGCGATATAAACGAAAACGAGAAGCTGGGAGCCGAAGGCCGGAAGGTGCCGTGCCATTGCTGGCGCTCGAACTCGTCAAGCTAGCGCCTGCCGCAGCAAGAGAAGAGCGAGGGGCGGCCCCTTCGACAGGATGGATTAGGTCGATATCGGCGGTCGTCATTGTGACGGCCTTCGCTGCAAGTTGGCTCTACTGGCCGCAGCCGCGGGAAACGGCGGCGCGATTTACGACCCGCCCGCTCGAACGAGGCTCCGTGATCCGCGCCATCACGGCGACCGGCTTCGTTCGTCCGCGACTGACGGTCGAAATGTTCGCGCCTTTGACGGGCGTCGTCCAGTTTCGCGATTGCCAGGTCGGCGCGAAAGTTACTAAAGGCCAGCTTTGCGGGACGATCGATCAGCGGCGCTATCACGTTGCCGTCGAACGTCGGCGAGACGAACTCTCGGCCGCCCAATTGCAACTCAACAAGTACAAAGTGGAACTCGCGCGCGCGAAATCGAAGTTGGATCTGGCTCGCGCGACGGCTCAGCGAAGC
>JBFXJV010000251.1:0-5606 GCA_050174515.1 Methylocystis sp. | reverse complement strand
GCCCCTAGGGACTTGCCGGCTTTGGCATAAGGAGTAGGAGCGACGCGGGCGAATTGCCTGAACCGCCTTGGGACGCAAGCGCCGCCCCAACGGCCGCGCCAACATTGCCGGCGATCAAAGCGGGCGGCCCCAAACACGCAATTCCTTCGCAAGAGCAATCTTGTTGGTCAGAGCCGTCGTCTTGCGCCATGAATGAACAGGGACAACGGTCGGCGACCGTCGCCAGCGCATTCGCTCCAAGATTAACCACGCACCCGTCCGAGTAGACGATGCGCGCGAGGCCTTTGCCGCCGACTTTAACCTTGTCTCCTGGAGACAGGTCCATTGGACCCTGAACGGTTCTGAAGCCCTCGCCGCGGCCTACCCGGACGTCGCCCTGGACATACTCCAGCGAGGCCGCCTCGGCGGCGCCGCTCACAAGCAGCGCGGCCAAGAAAACTTTTGCGACTTTCATAGTTGTGGCCCCAAGCATTCCGCCTCGGAACAATCTGGGCAGATCTGTCTTTCCGCGACGGCATATTGCGCCGCTCTCGCTCGAAAATTAAGTAAGCGCCGGCGTAAACGCAAGTCGATGCGCCATTTGCGCAAATCTCGCCGCTGTTACGAAGGCGCGAACGCTGGCGCCGATTGGCGGCCAAAATTCCGAGGGCGAAACCGTCTTCCTGTTACGCAGCGAATTTTAATAGATGCCGGGCACCAGGCGCGCCGTCCGCTTCGCGTAATCGCAATAGGAGGGAAATGTCTTGGCCAATATCTTCTCCTCGAAATGCATGCGAAATGTTTGGATGGCGACGGCGCAGGCAAATATAATAGGCGGCCAGGGTTGTTGGATATCCCAGATGGCCCCAAAGATCACCACGAGTTCCGCAAGATAAAGCGGGTGGCGGACGATTCTGTACGGTCCGTCGGTCGACAGCCGTCGCGCTTGCGGAAAGACGCTAAAGGCGCGCCCGAGGAAGACGACCGCGTAAATCGCGGCGGCGGTCCCCAATAACGTGATCGCCGATGAAAGAACCATCGTCGTCGCGGACGCTTCGGTTCGAGGCGCCAGGGCGACAAGAGACGGCAGGGCCAACCCGATGATCGCGACCAGCCGCGGCGTCGCGCCCGGCGCCTTCCCAATTGCCGGCCGCCTAATGATGAGACAGGCGATAACGAGCCCCAGCAGAATGATGGTCGCGATTTGAGAGGAAATTGCGAACGCAGACCTCCATTCGGGGGCGGTCTGCGAGATTCTTAGGGTTGCGCCAATGATTCCGAGTCCCAACCACATGATAAGGGGCGACGCCATCGCCAAGTCGTAAAGCTTAATTCTCGTCGCTGCATTGATCATGCGCGCTCTTCTTATTGAAGTCCTGCCGCGTTCCTCGCATTCGATGAGCATATGACCTCGAAACTCCTCATTCTACGATCAGAGTTTGCGCATACTGCTCCACTCGATTATTCTCCGTCTCGTGCGCATGTTGAACTTCAGCAGCGATCGCGGCGGCGAGACCGAGCGAACGACGCATCCCAGGCGAAAGATGTCTCGCGCCGAAATCAAGGGCGCTATTTACCGTTCGTGCTCAGACATTGTCCATCGGGCTGATGTCGAGAGCGCCCGATGATCGATCTCCATTCCCACATTCTGCCAGGAATTGACGATGGCGCCCCCGATCTCGGCGTAGCGCTTGAAATGGCGCGTATCGCGGTCGCCAATGGCGTCGCCGTCCAGGCCTGCACGCCGCATATCTTGCCCGGTCTCTTCGACAATTCGGGACCTCAGATTCGACGCGCGACGGAGAAGCTGCAACGCCATCTGGACGAGCAGAGCGTTCCGCTCCGGCTGGTCGCCGGCGCCGACGTTCATGTCGTTCCGAACTTGGTCAGCGGATTGCGGGCGGGCGAAATCCTTTCGCTCGCCGACACAAGATATGTGCTGGTCGAACCGCCGCACCACGTGGCGCCCCCGCGGCTGGAACAGTTCTTCTTCGAATTGCTCGCTTCGGGCTACGTGCCCGTTCTGACGCATCCGGAACGGCTGGCATGGATCGAGACGCGCTATGAAACCTTGGTTCAATTGTTTCGCGCCGGCGTCTGGATGCAGGTTACCGCCGGCTCATTGACCGGCGCCTTTGGACGAAGAGCGAAATATTGGGCCGAGCGCATGTTGAGCGAAGCGCTGGTGCATATATTGGCGTCGGACGCGCATGGCGCGCGCCGCCGGCCGCCCGACCTCGCCGAGGGCCGAGCGGCCGCGGCGAAACGGCTGGGCGAAGAAGAAGCCGATCAGCTTGTCTCGTTGCGACCGCGCGCGATTTTGGCGAACGCCGCGCCATCCGCCGTGCGCGCGCCCGCAGGCGCTTCACACAAGAGCCCCGAATTCGGGGAGGTCGGTCTCGATGCCAATATTCGTTCTGTCGATCCCTGGCCACATTGGCTTGGCGCGCGACTTGGCGGTAAGCCGAACGCGAAGGCCGGTCGCAAGAAGGAGCCCGGCCTTACTGCTTGGCTTGGACGGTTTTTCTGACCCAAGGCCACGCCGCGCGCCTATTCCTCCAGCGCGCCTTCCTCATTGACCGCATGCGCCAGGCCGGCCGTCGCCAACAGGCCGGCGATGCTGACGGCGACCATGACCGCGACGACGCCGACGAGCCCCCAGGCGTCCTGCAGCTGCGGCACGACGAAAGTCCCGAATGCGGCGCCGATCTTGGCGCAGGATGCCGCAAATCCGCTCGCCGAAGCGCGGATCGCGGTCGGAAACAACGTTGGCGCGAGCGTGAAGGTCGTGGCGTTCGGTCCGGCGTTCATCGCAAAATTAAACAGCATGAAGCCGCCGATGACGAAAACGAGGTGGGCCTTCGCGCCATTGTCGGTCATCGCGGCGAAAAGCAGCAGCAGCATGCCGAGCGCCATGCCGCTGAAGCCCGCGACCTGCATGGCGATCCGGCCAAAGCGCGGAACCGCGTAGAGACTCGCCGCAAAGCCGATGATGAGAAAGGCGTCGACGACGGCGCTGCCTTCCGAATCGGCGAAGTCGGCGGCGATGGCGCCCGCTTTCGCGTCGCCAAGATGCATCGCGCCAAGGATGACCGGCGTGAACAGGCCGACGCCATAGGTCGCGACGTCCATCAGCATCCAGGGCAGGGAGACGAGCATCGTGCGCGCGCGATTGGCCGCGGCGAACAGCGTCAGATAGCCGCCATCCTTCGCATATGGCGTCGCATCTGGCCTCGGCGCCGGAGCGGCAATCGCCGCGGCGCCATGATTTGCGGGCTGCTCGCCGAATTCGACCGACAGGGTCTTGAGCAACGCCGTCGCCTCGATGATGCGCCCCTGAGCCGCCAGCCAGCGCACGCTCTCCGGCGCCCATAGGCGCGCCGCCAGGAACAGCAGCGCAATCGCGCCGCCGGCGCCAAAGAGCAGCCGCCAGTCTTCCGCCGACGGCCGCAGCTTCAAGATCGCGAGTCCGGCGAGCGCCGCCGCCGCCATGCCGACCGATTGCAAGGAGATGGTCGCGACGGTCATTCGGTTGCGCGCCTTGCGCGGCATGAGCTCCGACACATAGGCGCCGCTCGTCGGAAAATCGATGCCGACGCCGACGCCGAGAAGAAATTGCGAGAGCAGGATGAATCGGGCGTTCGGCGCCAGCGCGCCGATACAACACGCCAGCGCGATGATCGCCATGTCGGCGATGAATGTGCGCTTGCGGCCGAATCTGTCGGCGCCCAGGCCGCCAAGCGCCGATCCCAAAACCGCGCCAAGCACCAGAGCCGAGCCGATGAGGCCGACGAAAAGCGGGCTGATCGTGAAATCGCCTTTGAGCAGCGGCAGCGCGACGCCGAGCGCCGACACCGAAAATCCGTCGAGAAATGCGCCGCCGCTCGCCGCGAGCCAATAGGCGTAATGACGCCATGTCATCGGCGCTTCGTCGAGCGCCGAAAAGACCGAGGCGGCGCGCGCCGACGCAGCCGTCACCGCGTTTCGTTCCCTTTCTCTTCGCCTTTGGCCTGATGATAAAGTTTGCGAATCTCTTCGATGTCGACGGTCGGCTTGGGCATTTTCAGATCGAGACTGTCAAGCGTATCGGCGATGACGCTCGAAACCGCCAGATTGCGAAACCATTTGTGATTCGACGGGATCACGTACCACGGCGCATGGTCCGTCGAGCAGCGCGACAGGGCGGCCTCGAAGGCCTTGATGTAATCGTCCCATTTCTCGCGCTCGGAATAATCGCTCTCGCTGATCTTCCACTGATGCGCGGGATCGTCGAGTCGCTCCTTGAAGCGCTTGAGTTGCTCATCCTTCGAGATGTAGAGAAAAAATTTCAATACTGTCGTCCGGGATTCGACAGTGAGCATCTTCTCCCAATCATTGATGAAATCGTAGCGCGGCTTCCAGACGTCCTTGGGCGCAAGTTTGTGCACGCGAACGACGAGCACGTCTTCATAATGCGAGCGATTGAAGATCGAGACATAGCCGCGCCGCGGCGCATGCGGATGAACGCGCCACAGGAAATCATGCTCCTGCTCTTCAGGAGTCGGCTGCTTGAACCCCGTCACTTGCACGCCCTGCGGGTCCATGGCGCTGATGACATGCCAGCAGGTGCCGTCCTTGCCGGCGCTGTCGATGCCCTGCAAGACGATCAGCAACGAATGCGTGCGATCCGCATAGAGCTTGCGCTGCAATTCGGTGATGCGCGTCAAATTGTTCTGCAGTTCCTGAGCCGCATCCGAATCTTTAGCGAAATCGCCGTGGAACCCGGGATCGATCGAGCCGAGATCGACATCCGAGCCAGGTTCGACCCGGAATTTTTTCAGAAAATTCATTTACGCCGCCTCCTCCGTCCCGTGGCTCTCCATCAACCGGCGAGAGAGACGCCGCTGGCCGTCAAGTCTCTTTCGCGCTTGTCCGCCAGACGCCAATAGATGGCCTTCACAATTTCCGCGGCAACAACCCAGAGCAGGCAATAGAGCCACACGCCGACGATCGCCGCGCCGGGAACGGCCTCGACGCCGACGCCGTAGAGACAGAGCAGCACCGCCGCGACCTGGGTCGCGGCGATCGCCCAGAACAGTCTGGCGCTCGGATAGGGCGGCACAAAAATCAATTTCTTGGTGCGCACACTGAAGAGCAGCAAATGGCCGCCGACGGCGAGCTGCAGGAACAGCAGAGTCTGCAGCTGGCCGGGGTCGATCGAAGTGATCGTCTGGAGCGAATCGTCGAGCGTCCAGCGCATGCCGATCAGCAGGAAGCCGAAGGTCTCGGCCACTGCAAGCAGCCCCATCAGCGACGAGAAAATGAAGATACGATGCATGTCCCATTTGACCGGCCGCGGCGCGACCGGGACATTGTCATAGGCGATGGTCATGATCGGAATGTCGTCGAGGAGGGCGAGCGCGACGATCATGATCGCGGTCAGCGGCTGGAACTCCAGAAACACGATTGAGGCGACGACGACGATCATGATGTCGAGCGTCATCGCGATGCGATAGTGGATATAGCTTTCGATGCGTTGGAAAATCTGGCGAGACACGCGGATCGCGTTGACGATCGTGGAAAGCCCCGGCGCCGTGAGGATCAACGCCGCGGCGCTTCGCGCGGCGTCGGTGGCGCCGCTGACGGCG
>JBFXJV010000250.1:0-5650 GCA_050174515.1 Methylocystis sp. | reverse complement strand
GAAGGCGTTGAAGCAAGCGAGCCGACGATCAAGCGAGACAAACTGCTTGCCCAACAACAGGCGCGCGTCGATGAGCTGCGACACGCCAAATACGAAGGCATTCTTGAAGGCAATGCGGCTATCACCGTGCTCCGTGGCGAAGCGATGTTCAAGGACAGCGGCGTCCTGATCGTCCGGCTGAATGAAGGCGGCGAGCGCGAAGTGATCTTCGACCGCTGCCTGATCGCCACGGGCGCGAGCCCGGCCGTCCCACCCATTCCCGGATTGAAGGAGACGCCCTACTGGACTTCGACCGAAGCGCTCGCGAGCGGCGCTATCCCTGAGCGCCTGGCCGTGATTGGCTCGTCAGTGGTGGCCGTCGAATTGGCACAGGCCTTTGCGCGACTGGGAAGCAAGGTCACGATCCTCGCGCGCAGCACGCTTTTCTTCCGAGAGGATCCGGCGATTGGCGAAGCGCTGACTGCCGCTTTCCGCGCGGAGGGAATCGAAGTGCTGGAGCATACGCAGGCCAGCCGCGTCGCCTATGAGGACGGGGAGTTCCTGCTCACGACCGGCGACGGCGAATTGCGCGCCGGCAAGCTGCTGATCGCCACGGGGCGAACGCCCAATACGGACGGGTTAGCGCTGGAAGCCGCCGGCGTCGCCCACAACCCACATGGCGCAATTGTAATTGACGAATACATGCGCACCAGTGTGCCCCATCTTTACGCCGCCGGCGACTGCACCGACCAGCCCCAATTCGTCTATGTCGCGGCGGCGGCGGGAACGCGCGCGGCCGTCAACATGACAGGTGGCGACGCCGCTCTCGATCTGACCGCCATGCCCGCCGTGGTGTTCACGGACCCCCAAGTGGCGACCGTCGGCTACAGCGAGGCGAAAGCGCATTACGACGGCATCGAGACCGACAGCCGCATGCTAACGCTCGATAATGTGCCGCGCGCGCTGGCGAATTTCGACACGCGGGGCTTCATCAAGCTCGTCGCCGAGGCGGGCACGGGCCGGCTGATTGGCGTGCAGGCGGTCGCGCCTGACGCGGGCGAACTTATACAGACGGGGGCGCTCGCCATCCGTGCGCAAATGACCGTGCAGGAACTCGCTGATCAGCTTTTTCCCTACCTGACGATGGTCGAAGGACTGAAGCTCGCAGCGCAAACCTTCAGCAAGGACGTGACGCAACTATCCTGTTGTGCGGGATGAGCGAACGCATGGCGCGATGCTGCAACAACGATTCCGCTGACTGGCGTCCGCTCAACGCGGGGCAACGCCGGGCGCGGCTGGTCGCTGGCGTCGTCCTGTTATCGCTGGCTTTGGCGCTTCCATGGTCGAGCGCCGGCTGGATCGCGCTCGCCGTCGCGGCAGGCTGGCTCGGCGCGACTCATGTTCTTGCGGCGGCGATGGCCTATCCGGGCTGCCCCGAACTCGGAGCGGTTCCCAGTCTCCTGCTTGGCCGCTGGGTCAGAATCGGCTGCACACCTTGGCGATGGGCGGATGCGAGGCTGCGCCTGACGGCTGAATGACGTCGTCTCGCGTATTCTTGGCCAATTTCGTTACGATGTTTCGCGTAAACCCGGGCAGCGGCGCTCACGTGCCGCCACCGTCGAATCTCCAAACAGGTATTCCGAGCTTTCGCGCCTTGTCGGCGAGATTTGCAGAGATGCCTGAGCCGGGAAAGACGATGACGCCGATCGGCAGCGTCGCCAGCATTTGATCGTTGCGCTTGAATGGCGCCGCCTTGGCGTGACGCGCCCAGTCGGGCTTGAAAGCGATTTGCGGCACTTTGCGATGATCGGCCCAGCAGGCGGCGATACGCTCCGCCCCTCGTGGGGCACCGCCGTGTAGCAGCGCCATGTTGGGGTGTTTTGCCAAGACCTTGTCGAGCCGGTCCCAGATCGCGCGATGGTCGTTGAAGTCGAGACCGCCGGTGAAGGCGATCTTGGGACCGGGGGGAAGCAGCGTCTCCTGCTCGGCCTTGCGTTTGGCCGCGAGAAAATCACGGCTGTCGATCATCGCCGAGGTCAAAGCGCGATGGCTGACCTTGGAGCCAGAGCGCGGACGCCAGGCTGAGCCCGCATGGCGCTCGAATTGGTCGGCGGCGTGATCGCGGAACAGCTCCATGCTGTCGCGCCGCTCGACGAGCGTAATGCCCTCGGCAATCAGGCGTTCGAGCTCGACCGAGCGAATCTCCGAGCCGTCCTGTTCTTTTTGGCTGCGACGCTGCGCCTGCTCATTGTCGTCGAGTTCGCGTTCGATCCGGGCGATGGCGCGGTGAAAGAGGTTGACCGCCGACCAGAGCAATTCTTCAAGGTCAGGTTCGAGACGCGTGTCGCTCAATGTCGCGACGAAGGCGTCGAAGATGTCCGCGACCGCGCCAGTGATCGCGTTTGCTTCGGGCAGTGGTCGCGGGTCGAGCTCGTCCTGTAAGGGCCGATAGCCATAAAGCTGGAGTTCGGCGAGAACGCGATCGGTCGGGGATGAAGACTGCGGCGGCTCGAAGCCTGAACTGTCGCGTTCGGTCGTCATTTGCGCTTTCCTTCGTCGGATCGACCGCGACCCTCGCGGCCTTCATGGCGACGAAAAGCGGCAACCGGTCCGGGCCTGCACCCGACGCGCAGCGAAGGGCCGGAACGAAGTGGAGGATGGCGGAAGGCCGGCTATTTTGCCTCGCGATGTAAAGGCGGCGCGCCGCCGACGGAAAATAGTCGGCCTGAAGCCATTGCCGAGCCGGGCCGTTTGCCGCCCCGATCGCCCTCTCGAGAAGGCCGTGGACGCGGTCCTCTCCGACAACAAAGGGAAGCGCCACGATCCGATGCGACATGTGCGCGCGGCCGCAGCGGGACTCAATTCCTCGTTTCGGCTCACGCCAGTTATTCCAGAAAACGGGCGACGTCCTCTGGCGCGAGTTGGACCCCGATCGCCGCGCGCAGCGCATCGACGCTGAGCCAGCGGATATCCTCATTGAAGTCCTCCGGCGTTGGCGACAGAATGATCGCCTCGATTCCAACTGCGTTCGCGCGGACGATCAGACTCGCCGCCGCGCTGTCGCCCGCAGAATCGTTGTCGCGGACGATATAGAGACGACGCAGCCTCAAAGGGAACAGGATGGCGGAAAGATGCGCCGACGATAGAGCTGCGGCCATCGGCATTTTTGGCATGACGCAGCGCAGCGACAACACGGATTCGATTCCCTCGCCCGCCGCCATGACATCGCGCGCCATATCGAATCTGACTGCGTTGCCGAGAAGATGGCCCATCGCCCGCCTCGGCGTGTCGATCGGCGCCTTGTCTTGTCCCAACGGGTCGAGCCAAGTGCGATGCGCGCCGGTGATCGTGCCGCGAAAGTCGGTGACGGCGGCGATCATCGCGGGCCAGACTTGCGTCGGCGAGTCATCGCCCGATCGATAATAGCAGCGCGGATGGAAGCGAAGACTCACGGTTCCGTGCAAAGCTGTAATGCCGCGATTGCGCAGATAAGTGTCCACGACAGTGTCCGCGATCGACCGCGACATGGCGAACAGTCGCCGCGCCGATTCCGGCGACCCAGTCGGCGCCGATGAATGCTGACGGCGCCATTCCGGTTCTGGTTTCGGTCGTGGCAAGCTCAAGAAGCGCCGCGCCTCGTCCATGACGTCGTGGAAGTCGGCAAGTCCGCGGCTTTCCCGGATCACGTCGAGAAGATCGCCATGCCTCCCGGTCGCCGCGTCGCGCCAATGGCCGGCCGCGCCCTTGCCGGATTCGCCGCCCTTCAGCCGCACGAACAGGGAGCGACCCGGCGTGTTCCGCACGTCGCCGACCAGCCAATAATTGCCCTGCCGGCGACCGTTGGAGAGATAGCGGCGGCATACCGCCTCGGCTTCGCACGCGAGGCGACGAGCCAGCTCTGACGCGATTGAACTGGACATGATGCGCATCCTCCATAGGAAAAGGGACCCGCCATTTCTGGCGAGTCCCTCGTTGTCGGCCTCGGGGAGGTCTATTCGGCGGCGATGTCCTGGTGGTCGTCCACCGACGCATCTTCAGCATCGCTTTCGGCGACGGTTTCGTCGATAGCCGTTTCGCTTTCGATCGCCGCCGTTTCTTCGATGGCCGTGTCGCTGTCAGAAGTCATATTCGGCGATTCCGACTTTTGCGACGCGTGGCCCAGTGTGCGCAGCGGTTCGGGCAACCAGCCCGATCCGGCGAGCATTTGCTCGGCCTCCCGCGCCATGTCGCCTTTCTTCAACTGCTCGATACGCTTCGCCTGTTCGGCGCCCTTGGCTTCATGCACGGCTTCGACGATCCGCGCCTTGGTCACGCGGCCAACGAAATTATCGATGGTCGGCGTCCAGCCGGTCGCGGCGAGGTCGAGCGACAAGGCGTGCGCGAGACGGTCGGCGTGGGCGATGGCCTTCGGCCGCCGGTTCCAGGCTTCATGCACGGCGTTGACGGTGAGCGAAACGCAATGGGCGAACAGCCGCTGCTGTGTTTCGGCGTCGAAGGTCGTCAAGGCGTCCCAGAGATCGCAGGGTTCGGCCGGAAGCTGTTCGGACCAGTCGTGGTGACGCGCGTCGACCTTTGCGGCGAGCGGCGTGTCCCCAAGCCCCGGCGCCTGGGCGCCAAAGGCGACCGTTTTCGGTTCAATCTCCAGACAAGAGTCGGAGCCATAGTGATAGAACAGCTTGAGGCAGAGGACGTGCAGAGCCGCGAGAAAGGCGACCTCCGGATCGCTGCCGATCGCCTCGCGCAGTGCGAGCGTGCGATAGGCGGTGAGTTCGGTGAGCAATTTGTCGGGTAGAGGCCGCAGACCTTCGTCCTCTTCGCTCTCCTCCAGTTCCGATCGGACCGCGCCAGCGTTCGGCGCGGCGCCGTTGGCGGCCTCCTCCGACGACGATGAAGCAGCATTCGCGTCGAACTCTTCCGCGGATTCGGCGACCTCCGTTTTTTCGATCGGCGCTTCGTCTTCGGGGCGAACATAGCCGCGCTCGATGCGCAGCCGGCCCGAACCGTCGATGCTGACGAAAGCGCCAGCGCGGGCGACGTCGGCAGGATCGTAGCTGACCGGCCGCTCTTCGATCGCCGCGATGGCGGTCTCGATTTCGCCGTGGCGCTGGTCGACTTCTTCGGGAATCTCATCCGCGGCGGCGTGAGCTTCCTCGAGCTGTTCGGCCTCGGCGCGCAGGGCGTCGAGCGTCGCGCTCTCCTCCTCAGTCAGAGCATGGCGTTCGCCGCAGATATGGCGCAGACCATAGGTATGGCCGTAGGGAAAATGGGTCGCAACCTCGACCCATTTCCACCCTTCGGCGCGGATCGCTTGCGCGTCGCGTTCGAGCTTCTCGGCGACGAACCGGTCGAGCAGGCGCGCATCCTGCAGCCAGCCGCCATCGTCGTTCTGGAAGAGGTCACGCATGATCGCGCCGCCAGCTGCGAGATAGTCATCGCTCGCATATTGCGCGCGCTTGTCCGAGGCGCGCACGGCGCCTTCGGTCAAAAGACGGCGGATTTGATAGGCTTCCTTATTGTAGGAGCGCTGGATCGCCTCCCAGACTTGTTCCTGGCGCTCATGGTCCGAACTGACCGTGAAGCCCATGAGCTGATCGAGCGTCATGCCGTCCTCGGCATAGATGTCCAGCAGCCTCGGCGACACGGACGCAAGCCGCAGCCGCTGCTTGACGAC
>JBFXJV010000249.1:0-5657 GCA_050174515.1 Methylocystis sp. | reverse complement strand
GTGGAGGGGCGATCTCAACCTCGGCCGCGTCGGCATGGCCGCCGCCCTGCCGGTCCTCGCCTGGGTATTTTATACGACCTCCTCTGGCATGATCGACATCATGCAGAAGGAGCCCGGCGATGTGATCGGGATCGCCGGCACGCTGATCGCGACGACCGCCGTCCTCACCATGCTCGCGGCGACGTCCTGGTCGCTCGGCGTCGATCTCGCCGCGCTCATCGCGCGCCGGCGGATGGCGCGCGAGCGCGTGATCATCAAGACCGGCGTGACGGCGCTGGTCTTCATCTTCGTCTTCTCCATCTCGGCGTTCTTTTCATTCACATTTTACTACAACAACATTTTCAAGCTCTCTTCCCGCAAGATCGTCGCCGAGATCCAGCCGATGGAGCTCGCGACCGAAGTGATCCTGCCGGCGACAAAGGAAATCGCTGCCGCCTATGACGCCGCCTCGTCGCGCATCGCCGAAACCCCGAGCTACAAAACTTATCTTGCTTCGATCGACGGGTTGATCGACACCGCGCGTCAGGCGGGGCCGGCGCTGCGCGACGCCATTCGCAAGCGTCAGGAGGCGCAGCAGGCGGTGATCGCGCAGGCGGCGAGCCAGGCCGCGGCGGAATTGGAAAACGCCCAGGCGGCGATGCGTCAGCTCGAGGACGCGCGACGCGAGATCGCCGCGCTCGAACGCAGCATCGCCGAACTCGACGCCGTCGTGAAAGCCAAACAGGATGAGATGGCGTCTGCGACCGCCACTGTGCGCCAGGAAGAACAGCTCGCCGTCGACGCCGCGCACGGGCTCGACGGAATGGGCGCGTCCTGCGGACCGAACTGCCGCGGGCATCGGGAAAAGGCGGCCGCAGCCATGAAACGCGTCACCGCGCTGAGGCAGACGCTCGCCGGCCCGGCGAACGAACGCGCCAGCGCCGTAAAGCGGCGCGACGCTCTCGCCGCTCAGACGATCACGCTGAAGCAGAAAGCCGAAGCCGCGAGCGCCGCGTCGGCGCGGCCGACGCCAAAGAGCGAAGCTGCGCTCGATCTCGACGCGACCGTGCGCGCTCTCGCCGCGCTGCGCGACCAGCTGCGCATGGATCCAACATGGCGCACGGTGCGCGAAGCGAAGCCCCTCTGCGAACCGATTTTTGCGGCGGCGCGGCAGTCGAACGCGCTGCCGGCCAGCGTTCCGCACGACTTCACATGCGAGCCGCAGGGCGAAGCGCGCGATCTGCTCTCAACGCGCGACGAAACCATCGCCGCGCGCGCCGACTTCGACCAAAAATGCGGGCTCGAAACCGGGCTGCGGGACGAGCTTTCGGCGATCGTCGCCAAAATCCGCACGGCCCCGGCGTCCGACCGGGCCGCCGCCGCCAATGGCTTTAACGAAGCGAAAACGCTCATCGACGCCTGCGTCGTCTCCGGCAAGGCGGCCGGCCTCTCGGAGGACGAAGTGCGCGAGCTTTTGAAGAAAAGCGACGCCTATCTGCGCACGCATAGTTCCGAGCGCAATAAATTCGAACTTGCGCGCGAAGCCTTCTGGAGCTTCACCCCTGATTCAACCATGGCGATCGGCGTCGCCATGGCTCAGGACGCGTTTCTCTTCATCATGAAGTTCCTGTCGGAGATTTTCAAACGCGGCTATGAGGCGCGCGAACGGCGCCAGTTCGCCGCGCCGATCGATCTTTCCGATGACGAGGACCAGCCGACCGACGTGCGCGCGATGAAGGCGATCCTGCGCGCCGCACGTCCGGTCCATGGCGACATGAGCGAGATCGCGCCCGAGACTGAAGCGATTTCGACGTTGCCGCCGAATGTGCACGAAAATGTCGTCGCCATCCTCAATCGGCTCGTGCGCGACGAAATCGCGCATGTCGACCGCAAGGGCGCCTATCTCGTCGACAATGTCACGATTGCGCAGATCGAAGCGCGGCTCTTCTCGGCGCTGAAGCCGCGCGCCGCCCGCGCTCTGCATTACGCCGCCGATGGCGCAGCCAATGGTCCGCGCGCCTATTACGCGGACGCCGGCGCCGCGCATCTTCCGCGGCGGCGCTGCGGCGCGCTCGAGCGCTATCTCATCGCCGAACCGGCGCCGATGGACAGGCGCCCGTCAACATAGCCTCAGGCGGCGGCGGAAGTGAGAGCGGCCGCCCGCAGCGATGGCAGATAGCGCAGGCAGAGGCCCTGCGGCCCGTGTCGCAGGCCGGAGACGACGCTGATCTCGCGCCAGCGCGGATAGCTCGCCGGCAGGAACTGCAGCGCCAGACCGACGGCCCTCAGAAACGCCGCCTCGCTCGCGAAATGATCGGCGCCGAAGGTCAGGGTCGCGTCGGCGCCGGTCTCGGCGCCGCGCGCCAGAAATTCGAGCACAGGCGCCGCCCAGCTGGTCTTTTCCAGCGCGTCTTCGAGCGCGCTCCACACGTCCTGCGAATCAAGCAGGCGCACGATGTAACGCGCCGGCTCCGCGCTGAAGCGGACCTGCTCGTTCTCGCTCGCGAGGTCGGGCGACGCCTCGAGTTCGGCGCCCGCCATGGCCAGCAGCGCCGCCGGATGTCGACGCCAATCGGAAACGGCGACGCTCCACACGGCGCTCTGCTGATACAGCCGCCCATGGCCGTCCTCGCCGTCCTCAGGCCGGAACCGGGCGCGCAAAAAGATCGCGCGGCGCGAATCCGGCTCCGGCGAAACGCGCGCGAGGAAGGAGCCGCGCCGGCTCAGGCCGGGATCGACGAGATCGGGTTCGAAGCGGCGAAGCGCCATCAGCCGCGGCGGCGAGAGCAACCGGTCGTCGGACGGAAGCAGATTGCGGCTGCGCAGCGTCACGCCATAGCCTTGCGCCGCCGGAACGCTCAGCGACGCGCCAGAGGCGAGCTTGCCATAATGCAGCCGTTCGAGAGAAATTTCGGCGGTGTGACCGCCGATCGGCGCCTGGCGCATCGCCCGTCCTTTTGCGTGGAAAGTTCACAGGACAGCCTAGTCGCAGAGCCTTAACCAAGGATTGACGCACAGGCGATTGGTTCGGCGGCGAAGCAGGATTTTTGACGTCTAGACGTCTTTCGATAGAATCGCCGCCATCACCTGGAGACGGCGAAGATGCGTGACCGCGGAGCGATCAGAGACGCCGTCATCGACTGCCTGCGCGATATAGGCCGCGACGCGCCGCTGGACGAAATCATCGCAGTTGTGACCGCGCGCCTTGGCGCTGTCCCGCAATCTTCCGTGCGGTCCTATCTCAACCTCAATACGCCCGCGCTTTTTGAACGCGCAGGTCGCGGCCGTTATCGGCTGCGCGGCGGCGCCGCCGTTGAGCGCGCGCCGATCGAAGCGAGCGCGCAAATCGAACGCGCGACGCTCTACTGCGCCGACGCATTCAGCTGGCTCGCCGCGCAGCCGCCAAAATCCATTCACGCCGTCGTGACCGATCCGCCTTATGGGATTGTGGAATATAGCGCCAAGGAGAAGGCGAAGCTTCGAGACGGAAAAGGCGGCGTATGGCGCATCCCGCCTTCCTTCGACGGACACAAGCGAGCGCCTCTCCCAAGATTCACGGTTCTATCCAGCGAAGATCATAAGGCGCTCGCCTCGTTCTTTAGACGTCTCGGGACGCTGCTCCTTCGCGCATGCGTTCCGGGAGCGAATGTCATTGTGGCGTCCAATCCCCTGCTGTCGCATATCGTTGCAAACGCCATGAGCGAGACGGGGTTGGAGCTGCGAGGCTATGTCGCCCGGCAGGTGATGACGATGCGCGGCGGCGACCGCCCCAAGAACGCCCATGAAGAATTCGAGGGGGTGAGCGTCATGCCCAGATCGCAGTGGGAGCCTTGGGTGATCTTGCGGGCGCCGCTCGAAGGCCGAGTCCAGGACAATCTGCGCCGTTATGGCGTCGGCGGGTTCCGGCGCCTCTCAGCGGACAAGCCATTCGGCGACGTGATCCGTTCCCATCCGACGCCGGCGAAAGAAAAGAAAATCGCGCCGCATCCAAGCCTGAAGCCGCAGGCCTTCATGCGCTCGATCGTGCGCGCGTCTCTGCCGCTTGAGACGGGGATCATTTGCGACCCCTTCGCGGGCGCCGGCGCGACGTTGGCCGCTGCGAACGCGGTCGGCTATGCGTCCGTTGGCGTGGAGATCGATCGCGACTATTACGATTTGGCGCTTGCCAGCATGCCGCGTTTAACCGCGCTCAAAGTCGAACCAGAGAGTTAGAAATCCGGCTCCGGCCAAAATGAATTGGCGTTTTCAATGCAGTTTACGCAATCTCCTCCTGGCGCGCGTCGAGCTGCGCATAGGAGAAGGTGAAAGCGCTGTCGTGGCCGAGCGCCGCGTAGAGAAACGGCTCCGCCGTGAGAAACGGCCGCCAATATTCATTATAGGCGCGAGCGCCTTCGAGGCCGGCCCGGCGAAACCGGCGTTCGCTGGGCTGATGCGGATCGATGTTGGGGTTTTGAAAGCGCTTGACGAAGCCATAGGCCGAGCACACCGTGAAGCGCACCGATACGCCGCCGCCGTTCGGCGTCTCCAGAGCGCGCAGCCGATCGAGCCATTGCACGGCGCGCAGCGATTTGCGCAACACATGCAGCGCCACCGAAGGGTCGCAGGCGTAGGTGAAGGCGCTCGGCCCGAGCCGCGCGAATAAGCGCTCATATTGCGAGAAGACGACGATAAGTCGCTTCAGCTTCTTTTCGGGCGCGAGCGCCAGCCTGTCGATCAGGCGCGAGAGATTCCCGGACCACCCGGAGTCTTCGAGCCGCACCAGCGGCAGCACGATGACGATCGCCTCCGAGTCGAGCATCTGCTTCGCGAGTTTCGCCTTGACGTCGTTCAAGATCGCCACTTCGGCGCCGTCCGGCGGCACCGCGATCTCGCCCGCCGAGTCGATAATCTCCAGCAGCCAGGGCCCGCGCAGCACGACCGCCGGCGGCGCCTCGCCATTCACCGTCAGACGGAAGCGATATTCATAAGTGTCGAGCGTATCGGTGGCGACGCCGCCCTCGGTGAATTCCCGCCGCAGCCGTTCATAGTCGCCCTGTTCGACCGTGAGTAGATCGGCCTTCTTCGGCTCGGCGCTCTCGGCGTAGAATTCCGCCTCGGTGACGGGCTGCAGCGCCGGGCGCAGGCGCGGCGAATAGCCAAAGGCGCTTTGCGCGACGCAATCGACGAGCGAGGCGAGCAGCGACGACTTGCCGCCCTTCTTGGGGCCGATGAGACAGATCGACAGTCTTTCAGTCATTCGCGCCTTCAACTCATTGTGCCGCGACCATATAGGTCGGGCTGGCCCGGCGAAAGGTGACGCGCGCAGCGCCCCCGTGCTAAGCGCCCTGATGCTCGAAGGCCTTCCGCCAAACAACGCCAGCCATATGCTGCGCCTCGATTGCGACGAAAAGCGCGCCCGCGCCGTCGCCGACCTCATCGTCGAGACTTTCGATCCGACCGAAACCGCCGCCGCCGCCTTCGAGCTGGATGGCGGGCCGCTATGGTCGGTCGAGGTTTATTTCGCCGATGCGCCGGACGAAGAGCTGATTCGCGCGCTGATCGACTCCGCCGCCGGCCCCGACATTGCGCGGGCCGCGCGCTTTTCAACCATCGCTGAGCAGGACTGGGTCGAGAACGCGCTGGCCGGACTGGCCCCGGTGCGCGCCGGCCGGGTGCTGGTGCATGGCGCGCATGATCAG
>JBFXJV010000248.1:0-5665 GCA_050174515.1 Methylocystis sp. | reverse complement strand
CCGTCGGAACCGAAGATAACCGTGATGCTCATGCCCGCGCCTCTTCCGCGAAATTTACTGGTCGAAATCAGCGGCTAGCGAGAAGCTCCTTACAGTCCTTCCATTGCTAAACGCCGCTAATGACACGCATAGCGTAGCGCATGTCCAGTAATGGCAAAAATCATATGTTTTGGAATCCGTGTAATGATCCAGGCTGTATTCTGGATTTATTGTAATTACGAAGTGCAGTGCTAGTTTGGCGGAGACGAACGAAAGATTCCGGCGCGCCGATCAGCGGCTGGCGCTGCCCCATGGACCGCGGGGCGGCGACAGCGGCGCGCGCCCGTCCTTGGGCAGGAAGGCGACTTCGGCTCCGGCTCCGGCTCCAGCGTGGCGCGTCGCGTCGATCGCTTCCGACGGCGCCTGTCCTTCAAGTTCAACCGACGTATCCCGGCCGCCCGCGAATTTGATCAGCGCCGCGACGCGCGCGTCGACGCTCGGATGAGTCGCAAACCAGCCCGACTCGGGATGAAGCGCCGGCGACTCGATAAAGAAATACTGCATGCGCGACGGGATCGTCGGAATCGCCGCAGCCGCCTCGATCTTGCGCAGCGCCGAAATCATTGCGTCTGGGTTCTTGGTCAATTCGACGCTGCCGGCGTCGGCGAGGAATTCGCGCGAGCGCGACAGCGCGAAGCGGATCAGCACCGAGGCGCCCCAGCTCAGCGCGATGATGAAAAGCGCGACGAGAATGGCGAGGGCGGCGCCGCCGTTCCCTCGTCGTCCATCGTCGCGCTCCGGACGATGCGGCGAGAAGCCGAACGGGAAATTCCAGCGGCGAATGGTCAGATCGGCGACGAAGGCGAAAATGCCGGCGAAGATCACCGCGATAACGAGAAGCTGGGCGTCGCGGTTGCGAATATGGGTCAGCTCATGCGCAAGCACCGCCTCAAGCTCGGCGTCGGTCAGGTATCGCGTCAGGCCGCGGGTCACCGCGATCTTATATTGTCCCTCCTTGAGCCCCGAGGCGTAAGCGTTGAGCGCGTCGCTTTCGATGATCTGCAGGGCCGGGATCGGCACGCCGCGCGAGATGCACAGGTTTTCGAGGAGATTGTATATTCGCGGCGACTCCGCGCGGGAAAGATTCGATGCGCCGGTGGCGAAGTCGATCATCTTCTGATGGAAGAGATAGGCGATGGCGAACCAGACGCCCGCCGCGATGACCCCGATCGGCCAGCCGCGCTTCAAATCGTCGACGGCGAGCATGACAATGTAACTGAAAGGCGCGCCGGGATGCGCGCTCATCGCTTCGATGACGAGCGCGAAGGAGAACATCAGCGCAAGCAACAGGACAACGAAGCCGGCGAGCAAAAAGGCCGAGCGCAGCTCGTTGGCGCGAATGTGGGTATAAAGGCCGTAGGCTTTGAACATTGCATTTTCCGCCAAAGTCGCCGCTGTCATTCCCGACGCGCGCAAGAAGCGCGCGATCGGGAATCCAGCAGGGATTCGAACTGCGTTCTGCTGAATCTGGGTTCCCGATCAGGGCCATCGGCCTGTCGGGAATGACAGCTTTCGCCTGCGCTCGCCTAGAACTCCACTTTCGGGGCGGTTTCGATCGCCCGCTGCTGGGTCTCGTCGAGTTCGAAATAGTCGAGCGGCTCGAAGCCGAAGCGCTGCGCGACGAGAAAGCCCGGAAAGCCTTCGCGAGTGGCGTTGTATTCGGCGACGGTGTTGTTGAGGAATCGCCGGGCCGCGGAAATCTTGTTCTCGATGTCCGACAACTCGCTCTGCAACTGCTGGAAGTTCTGGTTCGCCTTGAGCTCCGGGTAGGATTCGGAGAGCGCGATCAGCCGCGAGAGCGCCCCGGTCAGCGCGCCTTCGGCGGCGCCCTGCTGCGCCGGACCCTGCGCCGCTACGGCGACGTTGCGCGCCTTGACCACGTCTTCCAGGGTGCTTTTCTCATGCGTGGCGTAGCCCTTTACCGTCTCGACGAGATTGGGCACGAGGTCATGGCGCTGCTTGAGCTGCACATTGACGTCGGAGAAGGCCTGTTTGCTGCGTTGGCGCAGCGACACAAGGCCGTTGTAGACGCCGACCAGCCAGAAGGCGACGGCGGCAATGAGCCCCAGAAATATCAGCAAAGCCATGGCGCGCGCTCCCCGCGGGGCGCCGCCTCCGCGCGGCGGCGATCGCTATTTGCGTCCGCATGTTATCCGCCTTTGGCGGCCTAGGCAAAGACGCGGTTTGGCCGATCGCGAAACCTTTTTACCCTGGCCGCGTTGTTCTATGGCGTTCGCCCGACGCTGCGGGGGCGGCGCCTTTTTACAGAGGAGTTTTTCTATGCGTTGTTCCTGCATCAACTGCATCGTTCCCCCACATATCCTTTTGCGGCTCGCTCAGAGCGAAAAAAAAGAGTTGCGCCAGATCGCCATGCGCACTCTGCTGACGACGACCCGTTTGCGCGGCCAGAGATCGATTCGCGCGAGTCTCACGCTTTCAAATATCGGCGCGGCGCAGCGAACGGTTTATGATTGCCGCAATTCGACCAATCTGTCCGAAGCGCGAGTCGCGCGCACCGAGGAAGGGCAGGCGTCGTCCGACGCGGCCGTTAACCGGGTGTTCGACGGTCTCGGCGCGACGCGCGATTTCTACAAGGAAATCTACAGACGAGACTCGATTGATGGCCGAGGCATGCGTCTTAACGGCTTCGTCCATTACGACCGGGACTACAACAATGCGTTCTGGGATGGGAGCGAGATGGTCTTCGGCGACGGCGACGGCGTGCTGTTCAGCGATTTCACCGGCTCGCTCGACGTGATCGGCCATGAGCTGACCCATGGCGTCACCGAGACCAGCGCCGGTCTGGTCTATCACCGGCAGCCCGGCGCGCTGAATGAATCGATCTCCGACGTGTTCGGCTCGCTCGTGAAGCAGTGGAGCTTGAACCAGTCCGCCGAAGACGCCGACTGGCTGATCGGCGCCGACATTTTCACGCCCGCGATCGCCGGCGACGCGCTCCGCTCGCTGAAGAATCCGGGGGGAGCCTATGACAATGACGTTTTCGGGAGGGATCCTCAACCCGACCACATGAGTAGATATGAGGACCTGCCCGATACGGACGAAGGAGACTTCGGCGGCGTCCACATCAACTCGGGCATTCCCAATAAGGCCTTTTACCTCGCTGCGACGGAGATCGGCGGCTACGCCTGGGAAGCGCCCGGCCACATCTGGTATGAATCGTTGAAGGCGTCGAGCCCGACGACCGACTTCAGAGGCTTCGCCGAACTGACCTTCATGATGGCGGATCGACTCTATGGCGCAGGAAGCCGGGAACAGCAGGCGGTTGCCGCCGCCTGGCAGGAAGTCGGGGTTCGCGTCCCTCCGGTCGTCGCGCGCCTCGAGACTCCGCCACGAGCGCGTCGGGGCAACGGCCAGGCTCAACGCGAGGAGGATTCGCTCGCCGCTCTGTCGCGGCAGGTCGCGGCGCTGGCGGAACAGGTGTCGGCGCTGTCGCGGGAGGTGAACAGCGCCAAATCGCGGCGCGTTTCAGCGCGCAATTGAAGTCGCCGCGCGTTTCAGCGCGCAATTGAACTGGGCGCTATCGGCTGAGCGCTGACGCGATGAGTGCGGGAGAACGATGATCGTATCCTTGTCCAAGCATGGCGGTCTGGCGGCGGGCATACGCCTGCGCCAGCCGCCCGTCGTGGTTGACGCGAAGGCGCTGCCGGCGCAAGCGGCGCGCGATCTCGGCGAAATGATCGACGCCGCCGTCAAGGCGGGCGAGCCTTCTGCGCCCGCCGAGCCGCATCCCGACAGCATGTCCTTTACAATCACGGTCGAGCGGGACGGGACCACTGTCACGCTCAAGGCGCGGAATTCAGCGATGAGCTCCCCTTTCCGCGCGTTGCGCGACTGGATAGAACGGCACGGCCGTCGCAACTAGGCGAAGGCTTCCCGGTCGCGTTTGACGCACGCTCCAAGCGCGCCTATCTCTTGGAAACTCTCTCGCAAAACGCAAAGAGCCACGGCGAACATCAATGGCCATTCTGCCGATCATCACGCTTCCAGACCCGCTGCTGCGGAAGGTTTCCGAGCCGGTCGACCGGGTCGACGACGAGGTGCGGCGTCTGCTCGACGACATGCTGGCGACGATGTACGAGGCGCCCGGCATCGGCCTTGCCGCGATCCAGGTCGCCGTGGCCAAACGCATCGTCGTTGTCGATATCGCCAAGACCGAGGAGACCCGCTCGCCGCTTTTTCTGATCAATCCGGAAATCGTCTGGGCGTCGGAGGAGTTGCGCGTCTATCAGGAGGGCTGCCTGTCGGTGCCCGACTATTACGAGGACGTGAAACGGCCGGCGCGGGTGCGCGTGCGCCATCTCGACCGGGACGGCGCCACCCAGGAATTCGACGCGGACGGGCTGCTCGCCACCGTGGTGCAGCATGAGCTGGATCATCTCGAAGGCGGTCTCTTCATCGACCATCTGTCGCGCTTAAAACGCGAGCGCGTGGTCAAGAAGTTCAACAAGGCGGCGCGCTACGACGAAATCGCCGCCGAGCGTCGCGCCGCCGCCGAGCGTCAATCGGAACAGGCCGGGGCCTGACGATTGCGCAACGGCATGCGCGTCGTCTTCATGGGCACGCCTGAATTCGCCGCCCGTCTGCTCACGGAAATTGTCTCGCGAGGCCATGAAATAGCCGCCGTCTATACGCAGCCGCCGCGTCCGGCCGGCCGCGGCATGGGCGAGAAGAAATCCGCCGTGCATCTTCTTGCGGAGAGTCTAGAGCTTCCCGTCCGTACGCCGAAAAGCCTGAAGAGCGCCGAGGCGCAGGCGGAATTCGCAGCGCTTCACGCCGTCGTCGCCGTCGTCGCCGCCTATGGCCTGCTGCTGCCCCAGCCGATTCTCGATGCGCCGCAGTATGGCTGCCTTAATCTCCACGGTTCGCTTCTGCCCCGCTGGCGCGGCGCCGCGCCGATCCAGCGCGCCATCATGGCGGGCGACGCCGAGAGCGGCGTCATGGTGATGAAGATGGAGGCCGGTCTCGACACCGGCCCGGTCGCCCTGACCGCAAAGATCCCGATCGACGCCGAGATGACGGCGGGCGAATTGCACGACCGTCTCGCCGACCTCGGCGCGCCGCTGATGGGCGAGGCGCTCGATTTGCTCGCGAAGGGCGAATTGCATTACGCGCCGCAGTCCGAAGAGGGCGCCTGCTATGCGCAAAAGATCGACAAGGGCGAGGCGCGGATTGATTGGCGCCGCCCGGCGCAAGACCTCCATAATCTCGTGCGCGGCCTCTCGCCCTTTCCCGGCGCGTTTTTCGAAGCCGACCTTGGCCATGGCGTGGAGCGCGTAAAAGTCTTGCGCACGCGCGTCGAAGAAGGCGCGGGAGCGCCGGGTTCGGCCCTTGACGATGACGGCCTCATCGCCTGCGGCGCGGGCGCGCTGCGGTTGCTGCGCGTGCAGCGCGCCGGCAAGGGCGAGATGGATTTTGGAGAATTCGCGCGCGGGCGGAAGCTGATGCGCGGCGTTTCGCTTGCCTGACATGCCCCGCTTCTCCCTGACCATCGAATATGACGGCGCGCCTTTCGTCGGCTGGCAGCGGCAGGCGAATGGGATTTCAGTTCAGCAGCGGCTCGAAGAGGCGGTCGCCGCGAGCAACGGCGGCGCGCGCGCGGTCGTGC
>JBFXJV010000247.1:0-5678 GCA_050174515.1 Methylocystis sp. | reverse complement strand
TTCATAGCAGCGGCCGCATGTATCTTTCGGTCTGCCCGCAGCCGGAATATGTTGTCGATGTCGCCGGCGCGCTGGCGATCGCCAAAATTGCGATTGCGGGAGCGCCCTGAGCTTGCCGACTAAAAAACTACAAGGCCAGAAAGCGGTCGGCCCGGAAATTCGTCTCAACGAAGATGATCCATTGCCGCCCAACGCTTTTCTCAAGGATTGGGATTTTTGGCCGGAATACGTATTGAGTAACGGGCGTTTGAGATACAAATTGATCATGCATTACAAGCCGCGAGCGTTGAGTTTCTGGTGTCGGCTGACAGGCGGCGACGCAGATCACGAGCCGAAGAGAACTGATGTTGTGGCTCGGCTCTATGTGCCGGATGATCAGGCCGCGCCGTCAAATTCAGATGAGGCGGTAAGGATCGGCAAGATTGCTATCCATGCCTATCGGCGCGTGATGTTAATGGACGAAACGGAAATCGACCTCAACGATCCCGACATTCCGTTCTGACGCCTGGTAGGCCAAAGTTGGCGAATGGCGTCAATCAGCCAAGATCGTAGGCAAAACCGCTTCTAGAGATCGCGCGGCTTGCCGCGTGAGCGGCCCCTTTCCTTGAAAAATTCGCTGGCGCGCTCGGGCTGAGGGCCGCCGTTTTTCGCCATATCCTCGGTCGGCTGTTCAAGCTGGCGGCGCAAAGCTTCATGCGGATCATCGGTGTCGGCGACCGAAGCTTTCGGCACAGGCTTATTCGACGGCTCAGCGCGCACGGAAGTATCAGGCGTAAGCGCGCGAAGACCGTCATAGCGATTTGGCGCCGCGCGTCGGCTTAGCGGCACACCGCCAGCACCTTGCCGACTGCGTCCCTTGCCGCCGCCGCCTGTTCCCTTGCCTCGATCCTCATCGTCGTCCGAGGTTTGGCGCGACGCCCCCTCGTCCGGATTTACGTTTCCGTCGTTCGTTCCTCGAAACGATCGCAGTTCGTCATATCGGCGAGGATCGGTTCGCGGTCCAGAAGGCAGACGGTCAGCGCCTTGTCGCCCTCGCCCGTCCGCGTCCAACCCGCTTTGCAACGGCGGCAATGGCTCGCGCCGAATCCCTGCGGCGTCCGCCAAAGCAGTGCTCTCGTGTGATAGTTCTGCTGCATGTTGTTTCTCCGTAGCCGGTTCTGGGCCGAGTCGTGCGGCGGCGTTCCGACGCAAGTCCTCCGCGACCCAGCGAATCCAGTCTTTTGCCGGATTGTAGCAAAACTCCAGATAGTCGGCGACGATTCCGGCGACGAGCGACAAAGGCTTCCGGTCATCATTCGCGGGCTGAGGTGCGCCGCGCACAAACTGCGATGCGGCGCGCGTTTCCTCAATGCGGCTCATCTGACGCGCCATGCGGTCAATGCGGTTCAGATTCTTCTGCTCCGCCCAATGGGCCTGCAAGTAGCCGACGTAATTCTCGAAGCCGTATTTCCTGGCGAATTCGGGCTTTGCCTCAGCCCATGCCGCATAGCTCCTTTCGGCTCCGGCGCGCTGTTTCTCGGTTAGCGCCGCTGCACCGCCCTCAGCCATGATCCAGGCTTCGGCCTTCTCGGCGGCGAAGAGCTTTACGCTTTCACGGTGACGCGAGAGCGCGACATAACCGCTTGATGCGCGCCAATTGTCGGAATGAAAGAGATAGGTTTCGTCGAGCGTCTTGCCCTGGCCTTTGTAAATGGTTCCCGCGTAGCCGTGCCGAATGGCGTCAAACTCGCCGGCCTCGGTGTTGGGGCCAACGTTGAACGATATGTCACGCGGGGGCGCTCCCTTGGGACTGTCGAGCCTGACCGAAACACGGTTTTCGTCGATCGACGTGATGACGCCGGCGCCGCCATTAAAGAGCCCAGCCGCCTTCTGCGCCCGGTTGGCAGCTGTAGCGGTAAATTGAATTCGGTCGCCGGTGGCGAAAGCGCGTTCGCCCTCACGGGTTGGCAGGCTGCGGTCCTCACCAAGCTCGCCACGCTCTTTGCGCATGGCGCGGATGGCGGCGTTGAGTTCGTGCACTTCGGCATTGGTGTAGGCGAATACAAAACGGGTCTTTTCAGGCGAGGTGGCGCTGTCTTTAGCGTACTGCGCAGCAAGGGCGTCGCGCGACGCCTCAGGGGTCGGGCTCCAATGCAGCGCGCCTTGCTTGTCGAAGGTCGTCAGCGCCGATTTGAAGTCGCCCCGATGCATAGCATTGAAGGCGGCGCGCTGATCCATGTTGCGGACGCGAAAGACCTCGTGAAGTTCGGCGGCGCCGTGCTGTCCGCGCAGAGCGGCGAACATGCCGCCGCGCTCAATGCTTGAAAGCTGCTTGTCGTCCCCCGCCAGAATAACCTTGGCCCCGGTCGCGTCGGCGCGTGTCAGGATCGCGGAAAGCTGGCGCGCCGACACCATGGCCGCCTCGTCGACGATCAGTACCGTTTGGCGCGTCCAGGGGTCCCGGCCGGTATTGTTCTGACGAAGGAGTTCGGCGGCGATGGTGGCGGATTTTGAGAAGCCGTCGCCCTGCAAATCCTGCACGACGCTGTTGGTATGGGCGAGGCCGCGAACGTCATAGCCGCCTGTCTCGTAGGCGTCGCGGATCGCGGCGAGTACCGCGCTTTTGCCTGTGCCGGCTTCGCCCGAAAGGATGGCAAAGGCACCCGCGCCGGTCGTCCATTGGAGGGCGGCGCGCTGTTCATCGGAAAGCTGCGGATGGGCGTCGAGCGTATCCGTCAGGCTCTCTACCTTAATGCCGTGTTTCATGCGGTCAGCCATACGAAGCGCGGCTTCGGCAATGCGGGTTTCGTCGTCGATCACGGCTCGCGTCGTGTAGCGGCTCACGGGGGCCTGCTCGGTCTCGCGCAAAGGGACGATGTCGGTCCGGCCCAACATTTCGTCGAGGTAGGCGCTGCGGGCTTTGGCATCGGGCAAAAATTCCCGAAGCGCCCGGTTGAGGTCGGCGCGGGAAAAAGTCGGCCTCCGCTCGGTCAAGGCGGCCAGGATACGATCCGGATCGAGGGTCTTCGCCTCGCTGCGAATGGCGCTTTCGTCAGCGCGCTTTTTGCGGGCAGCGTCCAGGTCGGTGATCTTTGCCGAAACTTCGGCGGACTCTTCCCGAAGACGCTTTCGCTCTTCGTTGCGGGCGGCGATATCGCGATTGATGTCGCCACGGTCGGACGCCTCGCCGTCGCGCTCCATTTTGGTAGCGGACGGTCCAAGATGGATCGTCGCTTCCCGGTCCAATTCGGCGGCATAGGCATAGTCGCCGCGCGCCATGGCCGCTTTGGCTTGTTCGGCGAGCGTCCTGTGGCTTTCGCGAAAGCGCTCGGCCTCCAAGGGGAAGCCTGCCTTAGCCAGCCGATCGGCGCCGACTTTCGCCCATTCCTCGCGGAGCATCACGAGTTCGGACTTGCGATCAAGCGCGCGCACCTTGGCGCCGAACCCATCCGCGCTGAGCGGCCGGGTCGTGATCATGATGTGGGCGTGGTAGTTGCGGCTATCCCCGCGCCGATCCGGTGCATGGATGGCCAGGTCGACGGCGACGCCATAGCGCTCAACGAAGAGCTGGCCATAGTCGCGCGCCATTTCCAGACGGTCGGTTTCGGACAATTCGCATGGCAGGGCGAGACGAAACTCGCGCGCGCTGCGCGCTTCGCCACGACGGGTCGATCGATCTTCGCGCGCCTCGGCTTCGTTCCAAAGCCGTTGCCGGTCGCTCGCATAATCGGGAGCGCCTTGCGGCAAGAGGATTTCCGTGTGAAGAACCCCGCGCTTTTGACGAAAGTCCCAGACGACCCGTTGACGCTCGTCGTCGAGAGCAACGCCAGCGCGATAGGCGGCGGACGCCACGGCGCTACGGCCCGTTGCGCGGGATATCGGAGTCGTCGCCAACGAATACAGCGCCATTTCAAGGCCCATACAGCACTGCATTGCCCAAGGGGTAATGCGTAAGTGCGCCCTTCGCGTTGCTTCGGGATGATAACGTGCTTGGATTAAATTCTGTTTAGAGAGATGTGAATTTCGCTTCGAACATACAAGCGTGTGTTGATTGAAAGGTGTTTCTTACTACGTAACGGTAAACTTCATGTCATTGTCGATGCGAGGTTGTTATGACTCGTCCCAGAGATAAAGACAGACGTTCCTCGTTGCTCGAACAGCGCCGGGCGATTGACGAACAGATTCGTAAGATCGAGGCGCGGCAGCGGGAACAGGACCGGAAAGATGATACGCGCCGCAAGGTCATCGCCGGTGCGTTAGTGCTTGAGGATATGCAGAAAAACCCCGACTCCCCGCTTGCTGCGCGCCTGCGGGAATTGCTGCATGATTATGTCGAGCCGCGTTCGCGCCACCTGTTCGCGTTCCTGCCAAAACTCGATGTCAGGTCGGAAGCCAAAATCATGCACAGGGAAATGATGGCGCCGCCAACCGCCCCGGACGTTCCGGAAGAACCCGTGCGCAATCCGCCGCCGCTGACGACGGGCTACACGGGACCGAAAACGCCGGGTTAGCTCTCCGTCTCCTCGGCCTCGAAGTTGGTCATAGCCATGCGAGCCTTTTGCGTGGGGTCCGCGCCTGTGGAGCGGATAAAATGCAGAAGGTCACAAATGAGGTCGGCTGCCATGTCTTCGGGCACGTCATACGCCAGACGGTTCTCGGCCGTCATGGCGTATGCTTCAAGGGCGGTCTCCGCGAGCGCCGCGCGCGTGGAATTATCGATTTCGGAATTCATTGTCCGCCCTCCATGCCAAACATTTTGGGCGATTTCCGGGCGTTGCCGATAAGACGGATTGCCTCGTCCGCAAGCGCCTCTATGCGGCATGTCGCTTCGACGCATTCGAGCGCCGACATGGCCTCGAACGCGTATTTCCTGATGGCGTGTAGGGTTAGATAAAGCTGTTCTTCGGTACGTGTCGTCATGATCGAAACTCCTTATGTGAAATCGGAATTTGAAAGCCCCGCCGCCTCAGCGACGGGGATTCTCGGTTAGACCTCTTTGCCGTTCAAGACGCTGTCCAGAAGGCTGACGATAGCAGCCGGTAAATAGCCACGCGGGTCGTCGTAACCGAGGATCGCTTTCTCGGGTATTTGCTCCGCAGCGCTGCGTTTGATGGACGTGATAATCACGTTATGCATGCCCCAATGCTCAGTCGTAACGGTATATCCGGCTTCAATCAGTATACGGGCAACTTCGTCGGTCATGACGAGGCCGTCGCCATCACCAAAGCCAAATTTGTCGAAAGCTTCCTCCCAACGCCACTCGTGGCGACTGCCGCAGCTTTGGCAGTAGGTGAAAGAAGGCAACGCGGTCTGTGTCATGGTCTGAACTCCATTTCAGAAAAGGGATGTTGAAACGAAGCGCCCCACCGAAGCGGGGCGCGAAGCCATCAGTATTCTGATGGCAGCAGGATCGTATTGTCGCAGCAGTAGAAGGCGATCTCCGGCAACGGAAAATCTGTAAAATCCAGTTTCTTGCGATAGACGATGTTGCCGTTGCCGTCGTCGCAAACGAGGTCGGCGGTTCGATTCTCGTTGACGGAGAGTTTCCAGTGCTGGAATGGCTCGGCGGCGACTTTCTCGCTGTGGGTTTGCGCGAAGGCGATTTCGTCGAGAAGCCAGTAGGCACCGCCCTTCTCGGCGACATATTTGGCGCCGTCGGTGTAGACGATTTTGCGGATCAGCGGATGGCGATACCAGAA
>JBFXJV010000246.1:0-5715 GCA_050174515.1 Methylocystis sp. | reverse complement strand
GCCCAGCCCCTGGATCACCCTCGCCGCGGCAAGCGCCGCCATGCTCGGGGCGAGGGCGCAGGCGACCGAGCCGATCACGAAAGTCGCCACGCCGACCAGAATGACGCGGCGGCGCCCATAGACATCGGCGAATTTGCCATAGAGCGGCGTCACCACCGTCGCGGCGATAAGATAGGCCGTCACGATCCAGGGCAGGTCCTGAGGGTCGCCGAGATCCGACGCAATGGTCGGCATGGCGGTGACGACAATCGTCTGGTCGAGGGCCGAGAGCAGCATCGCAAGGCCGAGACCGAACATGACCTGTCGCAGTTCGGCGGCGTCTGGCGGCGAGTTGGCGGACATGACCTTTGAAGGGGGAGGGGACAGCGAGCCTATACAATGTTGCGGCGCGAAGCGAAACCCTCGGCGCTTCAAAGGTCAGGGAAATCGGCTGAAGGAGAGTTTTCCTCACCCTCCTCCTGAGGAGCCCTTCGCCCGATCGCCCAGCCTCAAAGGTCCTTGCCGATGATCCGCAGCAACGCCGCCGCGTCTTCGACGCCGTCGAATAGCGGATCGTCGGTTCTGTCCGGCCGTTCGCGCGCGAGGGCGCGCAGCGTCTGTTCCGAGGCGACGGCGCGCGGCGCCACGCCGCGCCTTTTGGCGATGGCGCGGCGCTCGGCTTCGAGCGCCAGCAACAGCCGCGAGTCGTCGACGGTCAGCGGCGAAGCCTCCTGCTGAATCGACGCGGCGGCCGGCGCCGGCGTGATTTGAGAAACATCCGTCTCGCTTTCCGATAGGTCGCCGCGTGTCGCCAGGCCGCTTGCGAGCCCGGCGCGCCATCCGAGCGCGAGCGACGTCAGCCTGCGCGGCCAGGCCATCGGTCCGCCGCGACAATGGTCGCATCTGCCGCAGGGCGCGCTGTCTTCGCCGAATTCGGCGAGGAGGCGCTGGAAGCGGCAGCCCGGCGCCGCCGCGAGCCGGGCCATCGCCTGGCGCCTGGCGTAATCGCCGGCCGCCGCCTCGTCCTCCTGCGCCGTTTGTGGAATACGCCAGCGCAGCGCGAGTTCGGCGGGCGAGAACAGGGTCAGCGCGCGCGCCGGGGCGCCGTCGCGGCCGGCGCGGCCGATCTCCTGATAATAGCCTTCGATCGAGGTCGGCAGATCGGCGTGAACGATGAAGCGCACGTCCGGCTTGTCGACCCCCATGCCGAAGGCGATGGTCGCGACCATTACGGCGCCCTTGCGCGCGAAGAAGGCGTCCTGATTTTCGGATCGCGTGTGGGCGTCGAGCCCGGCATGATAGGGCAGCGCGTCGAAGCCGAGCCGAGAGAGTTCGCGGGCGAGGGCGTCGGTCTTGTTGCGCGAGTTGCAATAGATGATCCCGCTTTCCCTGCCGCCGCGGCCCCGGCGCGCGCAATCGACGATCTGGCGCAGGCCGGAGCGCTTTGGCGCAAAATCGAGGGAAAGATTGGGCCGCGCGAAGGAGAGTTGAAAGATCCGCGGCGGGCGCGAAAACAGGGTACGGGCGATGTCGTCCCTTGTGCGCGGACCGGCCGTCGCGGTGACGGCGAGAGTCGGCGGCGCGCCGAGCTTTCGCGCGATTGCGCCGAGCGCGCGATAGTCGGGGCGAAACTCATGGCCCCAATGCGAGACGCAATGCGCCTCGTCGATCGCGAACAGACGGATGCGAATGCTGCGCAGCAAATGCTGCGTTCCCTCCTGGGCGAGACGCTCGGGCGCGGCGTAAAGCAGGCGCGCGCGGCCGGAGGCGACGGCGTCGATCGACGCGGCGGCATCCTCATCCTCCTGCATCGAATGCAGCGCCGTCGCGCCGACCCCCTTGTCGTCGAGGGTTCGCAGCTGGTCGCGCATCAGCGCGATCAGCGGCGAGCAGACGACGACAAGCCCGCCCCCCGGAGCGGCGGCAGGCAACTGATAAAGGAGCGATTTGCCCGAGCCCGTCGGCATGATGGAGATTGCGTCGCCGCCCGCGAAGATCGCCTCGATGACTTCCGCCTGCCCTGGCAGAAAGTCCGAAAAGCCGAATTTGCTGCGCAGCAATTCTCTCGCTTCGGCCAGTCCGGCGGTCGGTCCCCCGTTCATGGCGCCGCTTGCGACAGCAGCGCTTCGGCGATCTCGCGCCATTCGTCGTCGAGCGCACCTCTGTGCGGCTCTCGTTGCGCGCGCCGATACCAGTATCCGGCGTTGGAGAGATCGCCTTCCTTACGGTGGAGATAGGCGTGGACCCACATGCTTTTGGGATCGGATTTGTCGTCGACGCATTTATGCGCGGCGTTCCAATCGCGCCTGGCGTCGAACCAGAGCGCCCGCAGCGGGAGCGGGAGATCGGGCGGCTCGTCGGCGGAAAGCGTTTTGAGAAAATCGTCGAGGATCATGCCGTACTCGGAAGAAACATGACGCCGAACTTATTTTGATCGGCGCACGAAAGACTAATCGCAGCCGCGGATGAAGTGGAAGCGCATAAGGTCGCCGGCCGGCTTATGAGACGCAGCGACGTCCGCTGCCATCTTTGCTTTTTCGCCCGGCGGCTTTATCGCTGCGCCCCGGTCGGAGACGCCCCCTTGCCTTTAACACTGAAACGCGCCGCGCTTTCGCCCCGAGCCCTTGGGCTCGCGGCGGCGCTCGCCGCTTTGGCGGTCGATCAGGCGCATAAATTCTGGATGCTGCATATTTTCGACGTCGCCGCCCGCCCGCCGATCAGCCTCACGCCGTTCCTCGACGTCGTCCTGTCCTGGAACTTCGGCGTCTCCTATTCGCTGTTTCCAGCCCATGAGACCGTGGCGCGGCTCGCGCTGCTGACCGTCCAGGGCGCGATCGTCGCCGGCCTGGCGGTCTGGATGGTCCGCACAGAGAGCCGCGCGACGGCGCTGGCGCTCGGGCTCGTCATCGGCGGCGCGCTCGGCAACGCCGCCGACCGGATCGCGCGCGGCGCGGTCGCCGATTTCTTCTATCTCCACACCAGCCTGCCGGTCGGGCCGCTGGCCAATTACGTGTTCAATCTCGCCGACGTCTTCATCACCGCAGGCGTGGCGCTCCTGGTCTTTGAAGGATTTTTTCTGCCCCAGGAGCGGCGCGCGGCGAGTTGAACGCGCCGGCCGCGCTCAAAACCAAGCCTTCGCCACCAAATCGCCAATAATTCGCGGCCATGTAGCGTCAGCCAACCGGAGCCCCACGGAGTCCGATAGATGAAGCTTGCTCAGTCGCAGCTCAGCGCATTCTGCGCTCTCGCCGGCCTCGCCGCGATCCAGGCCGCGCCCGCTCTGGCCGGCGACGACAAATCGACATGGACGGCGGTGATGGAGATGGTCGGCGCGTCTTCCGACGAGGGCGCCGGCAAGATCGATTACAGCGAGCGGCCTAAGCTCGTTCTGCCCCCGAGCCTCGGCGAGCTTCCGCAGCCGCGCGAACGGGCCGCGCGCAGCGGCGACTGGCCGGCTGAACTCTCGGCCGCGCGGCGTCGCAACGTCAATCGTTACGCCCGAGTGCCCAATGCGCCGGCGGAAGCGCCGCGCCCGGGGATGTTTGCGCGCGTGATGTCCTATGCGTCAGGCTCCCGGCAGCCGGCGGCGCCTGCGGTCCAAGAGCCGAACCGCATCATGCTGACCGAGCCGCCGCCCGGCTACCGCCGGCCGACGCAGGATTTGAACAAGATTGGCGAGGCGGAAGCCGCCAAGAAAAGCTCGTGGTGGAACCCGCTGACCTGGGGACGCGGCGGCGCCGGGAAGACCGCCGCCAACGCGGCCGGCCAAGAGAATCTGCGCCCCGAGGAGCAGGGCGCATTGTCCAGTCTGAGGAAGCTTGTCGGCTGGAACTCGTCGGATTCGGCGACCGGCTCCGGTTCGGAGAATTCTTCCGAAGATTCGGGCTCGTGGCTCCAGATGCCGCGTTTCGTGCGGGCACCTGACGACACAAAGTAGATTTCGGCCTATATTGGGAAAGATCATTCTCTCCTGATTGCGCGGCCGAGGCCGCGGGAAAGGCCGTTCATGTCATTTGAGACGAAGGCGTCAGCCGTCGCTTCGCTCGCGCCCGGCGCAGCCGCGCCGGAGCCCGCGCGCGCAGGCATTTCGAGCTTTACGCTCGACAACGGCATGGAAGTCGTCGTCATTCCCGACTCCCGAACGCCCGTCGTCACCCATATGGTCTGGTACAAGAACGGCGCCGCCGACGATCCGCTCGGCCAGTCGGGCATTGCGCATTTCCTCGAACATCTGATGTTCAAGGGCACGAAAACGCATCCGCAGGGCGAATTCTCCAACCTCGTCGCCGAACTTGGCGGACAGGAGAACGCCTTCACCAGCTATGATTACACCGCTTACTTTCAGCGCATCGGCAAGGAGCATCTGGCGACGCTGATGGCGTTCGAAGCCGACCGCATGCGCAATCTGGTCTTGACCGACGAGGTCGTCGATCCTGAACGCGACGTGGTGCTCGAAGAGCGCCGCATGCGCACCGACAGCGATCCGGCGGCGCAGCTCGACGAGGCCGTGCAGGCGGCGCTCTTCGCCCACCACCCCTACGGCACGCCGATCATCGGCTGGAATCACGAGATCGAAGGACTCGATCGCGCGCATGCGCTCGCCTATTACGAACGCTTCTATACGCCGGAGAACGCGATTCTCATCGTCGCGGGCGATGTCGAGGCGGAAGAGGTCGAGCGTATCGCCAAGGACAGCTACGGCAAAATCCCGGCGCGATCCGCGCCCCCGCGCCGCGCCCGCACAAAGGAGCCGCCGCACCGCGCCCACCGGCTGGTCACGCTGCGCGACGAAAAGGTCGAGCAGCCGGCGCATGAGCAGGTCTTTCTCGTGCCCTCCTACACCACCGCCGAACCCGGCGAAGCCGAGGCGCTGGAGACGCTCGCCTATATGCTCGGCGGCGGCCCGACGAGCGCCCTTTACGAGACGCTCGTCGTTGAGGAGAAGGTCGCGGTCGGCGCCGGCGCCTATTACATGGGCTCCGCCGTCGACGACACGCGGTTCTGGGTGTATGCGACCCCTGCGCCGGGCGTCGCGCTTGAAGGTCTGGACGCCGCCATCGATCGCGTGCTGCGGCGCTTCGGAGAAGAGCCGATCGACGCAAAACATCTGCAGCGCGCCAAAACCCGCCTGATCGCCGACGCGATCTACGCTCAGGACAGTCAATCCTCGCTCGCGCGCTGGTATGGCGAGTCGCTGGCGACCGGGCTCGCTATCGAGGATATCGTGGCCTGGCCCGATCGCATGGAGCGGGTCACCGCCGCGGACGTGCAGAACGCCGCGCGCAAATGGCTCGACAGGCGCAAGGCTGTCACCGGCTATTTGCTGCCGGCCTGAGAGGCGCGATCGCTTGGGCGTTCGGCGGTCGGCCGGCGTCTGATCCGACCGCCCTAGCCGACTCTTATCAGGAATACATATGACTGCTCACGCGCCCTCCGTCACCATCGCCTCCCGCGCCGAACATGTGCAGCGGATCACCACGCCCGGCGGCATAGAAGCCTGGCTCGTGGAAAGCCACGCCGTGCCGCTCGTCGCGCTCGAATTCGCGATTCGCGGCGGCGCGGCGCAGGACCCTGTGGAAAAGCCGGGCCTCGCGACGCTGCTCGCCGCAACGCTCGACGAAGGCGCCGGCCCTCATGATGCGCGCGGCTTTCATCGCGCCATCGACGAGCTCGCGATTCATCTCGGCTTCGGCGCCGATCGCGACGCGATCTCGGGCCATATGCAGACTCTCTCGC
>JBFXJV010000245.1:0-5722 GCA_050174515.1 Methylocystis sp. | reverse complement strand
TTCGAGGAATGGACCGGAAAGAGCGGCGCCGGATGTCTTCCTTCCTGGAGAAACAGCGCGTTCATCGGCACGCCGATCGCCGCGACGGCGGCGATGCCGAGGATGAGCGTTACGCCGATCCGATTTACTCCGAACATCCGAGCAAGGAATGAGCGGCGGCCCTTGCGCCTTGCATCGCGCGGCGGGGCGCGATCGCTGGGCGAAGACTGAAAGCGTGAGGCGTAGAGCGAAGCGTCAGGCAATTTTCTTCACCGTTGCTGGTTCTGCGACGAGGGCGCCTGCCGCAGGCGCGCCCCCTGGACGCGCGATCGCTTCAATTTTCGCCGGACCGCCGGCGGCGGCGCGACGCTGGCGGCAGTCGAGCGGCAGGCGTACGGAAACCGTCGTGCCGGCGTGAAGCCCGCTTTCGACAGTGATCGAACCGTCGTGCAGGCCCACGAGTCCGCGCACCTTGGAAAGACCGAGCCCTGTCCCCTCTTGGCGGCGATCCGCCGAGGCGCTCGCCTGAAAGAAGGGATCGCCGAGACGCGCGAGATCGCACGGGGCGACGCCAACGCCATCGTCGTCGACGCAGATGATCGCCTGATCTGCGTCGGCCTGCAGCCGCAGCTTCACGGCGCCGCCGCGCGGCGTGAATTTCACGGCGTTGGCGAGCAGGTTGATCAATATCTGCTTGCAGGCGCGCCTGTCGGCGACAATTTCGCCAAGAGCGTCGTCATAGTCGCGCGCGAGTCTCACGCCCGACTGCTCGGCCTGCAGCTGCATCATGTCGCAGCACTGATCGGCGAGCGTCTGCAAGGCGAAGGACTCTGGCTCGATTTCCATGGCGCCGGATTCGATCTTGGACATGTCCATGATCGAATTGACGATCTCGAGCAGATGGCGCCCAGAGTCGCTGATGATCGCCGCATATTCGCGCTGCTTGGCGGGTTCGGGCGGCGAAATCTCGTTGGTCGCCAGCATTTGGGAGAAGCCGATGATGGCGTTGAGCGGCGTGCGCAATTCGTGGCTCACGTCGGCGAGCAGGCGCACATTGCTCGGGCGCGCGCGCTCGGTCGCGGCGCGAGCCGCAGCGAGGGCGATATCCATTTCTATTCCGGCGTTCGCGTCGCGCAAGGCGCAGAGGACGGCGTCCGGCGCGCCATTGCCTGCATCGGATGGGGCGCGGCGCATGCGCGCTTCGAAATAGGCGAATACGGATTCGAAGAATCCGCCTGTAGGAATGCGCGCGGCTCCAAGCTGAACGCGAACGGCTAAAGCGGCCGTCGGCTTGCCGTCAAACGCGTCGGCGACGAGTTGCAGAAACGCCGGCCGATCGGCGACATGAATGCGCTGAAAGAATTCGCGCCCGATCAGATCTCTGCGATTGAGATCGAAGGCGCGATGCCTGTCGCCCATGACCGCGTTGACGACGCCGGCGCGATCGAGATGCAGCAGGATGTCGCCGACGGCTCCGGTCAGAAGCATGAGTTCCTGGTCGTTGCGCGCTGCGGCCCGGGCGCGGGTCTTCTCCACGCGGACGGCGCCGTAGACGAGCGCGGCGACATAGAGCAGCAGCGTCGCCGCGACGAAGCCGGCCGCCGCAGCGTGTTCCGTCAGCAATTCGCGAGACGCCTGCAAATTCTGGCCGGCGATCAGCGCCAGAACGGCGATGGCGACGACTTCGATGACGACAACCACGCCGATTTCCGGCGTGAGCGCGGACTCGATGAGCGCGACGAGCAGCAGCGCCACCGAAAATGCGTCGTAACCCGGCATCAGCGCGCGGACGGCGGTCGCCGTCGCCAGCCAGCCGCCGATCGAGAGGCTCCGGGCGATGCGCAAATCTCCCGTGCGCGACAGAACGACGACCGAGATCAGCGGGATTTGCGCGAGAAGGAAGATCGCGGACTCGCTCGCCGTCGGCGCGCCCTGGAGGACTAAAAACAGCGCCGTCGTGAGCAGGATGCAGCCGGCGAGGACAAGCCGCGCGACGATGAAGGCGCGATGACGCGCTTCTTGGATAGGACGTCCGGCGACCCGCTCATGCAGCGCGGCGCGCACGCATGACTCATATCGGCTGTCGTCGGCAAAGCTACTCAAGACGCTGGCTCCTCATCGCCAGGAGAGATAAAGGAGCGTCCTTAAGCAGCCGCTAAACGGGAGTAAAAACCTCACGAGTCGTTTAGCGACGCGTCGACATGGTTTGCATTTTATTGCCGATCTGTTGATGCAAAAAAAATCCGACAGGCGTTTACCAGGGCTCAACCCAACCACGGCATGCTTTCGAAAAGCCGTTGTCGCAGATTGGGACGATTTTGGTTTTTCTCATCAAATGCGCGATCTGCATCCTTCTTGTGTTCGTCGCGTTGCAGCGGCGCGCCGACGATGCGCCGGTCGCGAAGAAGAGCGCGGTCGAGCGCCATGAGCAGCAGCGGAAGGCAGGCGGAATTGTCGAGGATGTCGCGTCGCTCATACATGCCGGCGGCGATGCGCTCGCCGGCGCCGCGCGCGACAAATGTCTGGCGGCGCCGCGCGACTGCCTTTCGGCCGCCCAGAAACTGCAATCGGCCGCCGGTCGCGCGCGTTGAGCCGAGAAATCCACGACAGCGTGCTGTGCAATGATCGGCGCTAACGCGCCGATTTTGCCGAATCAGCTTTTTGACACTAAACATGGACACGCTTGGCGCGCGATTTTGAGGCCAAACCGCCACCGAGGCCATTTTCGTCGTGCTCGCGCGCGACCCGGTCGCCCGTCGCGAGCCATGTCTCTCCGTTGGAGGCGGCCATGTCCGAAGAAACTTCGTCGCAACCTGAAGATACGGTTTCCCGCGCCGTGCTGAACAATTTGCAGGAACAGTTGAAGGCGACGCGCATGGAGCGCGATCGACAGATTTTCGAAAAATCCGAAATCGTCGCGAAGGCCAACGCCTACGCCAAGGAGCGCGACGACCTTCGTGACAGTCTTGCCGCGATGACCGCCGAGCGCGACCGCCTTGCCGCAGAGAAGGCCGAGGCTTCGGCGCAGACGCAGCAGGCGTCGAATCAGATCGAAGCCGCCACTCGCCGCGCCGACGAGGCGGAGGCCGAGATCGACCGGTTGCGCCATGCGATCGCCGCCGCGCCCTCGTCCGATCCAACGGTGGTGCTTTGGAATCTGGTCTCGCAACAGACCAGGAATGGCGTCGCCTGGGTGAGAAGCAAGATTCCCGCCGATAGCCCGGCTTTGCCCTGGTACGACAAGACTGTCGACGTCGTGACCCAGATCAGCTGCATCGTGGTGAAGGCGGCGGACGCCTTCATGCGCTGGGCCGTCCCCAAGGCGATCGAACTGTTCAACCGCGGCAAGGCGGAGCTCGAGGCGCGGATGGAGAAGAAATAGGCTGCTTTCGAGTTCCGGCGCCAGCTTCCGAACGCCGGGCGCGGGCTTTGGCGCTCTGACGGACCTTGCGCGCCCTTTCCTTCCAGGGCGGGCGCTGCTATCCCGCGCCCATGACCGCCCATAAAATCGAAAACATCCGCAATTTCTCCATCGTCGCGCACATCGACCACGGAAAGTCGACCCTCGCCGACAGGCTCATTCAGGAGACCGGAACGCTCGCCGCGCGCGAGATGGTCGAGCAGGTGCTCGATTCGATGGACATCGAGCGCGAGCGCGGCATCACCATCAAGGCGCAGACCGTGCGACTCAATTACAAGGCTAAGGACGGCAAGGATTACGTCCTCAATCTGATGGACACGCCGGGCCATGTCGACTTCGCCTATGAAGTGTCCCGCTCGCTCAAGGCCTGCGAAGGTTCGCTCCTCGTCGTCGACGCCTCGCAGGGCGTCGAGGCGCAGACGCTCGCCAATGTCTATCAGGCGATCGACGCGGGACATGAGATCGTTCCCGTCCTGAACAAGATCGATCTGCCGGCGGCCGAGCCCGACCGCATCAAGGAGCAGATCGAGGAAGTGATCGGCCTCGATGCTTCGGACGCCGTGCTCATTTCGGCGAAAACCGGCATCGGCGTCCCGGACGTGCTCGAAGCGATCGTCACCCGGCTGCCGCCGCCATCGGGCGACGAAAAGGCGCCGCTAAAGGCGCTTCTCGTCGACAGCTGGTACGACGCCTATCTCGGCGTCGTCGTGCTGGTGCGCATCTTCGACGGAAGTCTGAAAAAGGGCCAGAAGATAAAAATGATGGGCACGGGCGCCCATTACGAAATCGACAAGATCGGCGTCTTTCGTCCCAAGATGCAGGATGTCGCCGCGCTCGGGCCGGGCGAGGTCGGCTTCATCACCGCGCAGATCAAACAGGTCGCCGATACGCGCGTCGGCGACACGATCACCGATGACAAGAAGCCGACCGCCGAGCCGCTGCCCGGCTTCAAGCCGGCGCAGCCCGTCGTGTTCTGCGGGCTGTTTCCGGTCGACGCCGCCGATTTCGAAGATTTGCGCGCCGCGATCGCCAAGCTGCGGTTGAACGACGCGAGCTTCTCCTATGAAATGGAGACCTCCGCCGCGCTCGGCTTCGGTTTCCGCTGCGGCTTTCTCGGCCTGCTGCATCTCGAAATCATCCAGGAGCGGCTGCAGCGCGAATTCGATCTCGATCTCATCGCGACGGCGCCGTCGGTCATCTACAAGATCACGCTGACCAACGGCGACGAGATCGAGCTGCATAATCCGGCCGACATGCCCGATGTGGTGAAGATCGAGGAGATCAAGGAGCCCTGGATCAGGGCGACGATCCTGACGCCCGACGACTATCTCGGCTCGGTGCTGAAACTCTGTCAGGACCGGCGCGGCGTGCAGGTAGATTTGAACTATGTCGGCAAGCGCGCCATGGCGGTCTATGATCTGCCGCTGAACGAGGTCGTGTTCGATTTCTATGATCGCCTGAAGTCGATCTCGAAGGGCTATGCGTCATTCGATTATCAGATCACCGACTATCGCGCCGGCGATCTCGTCAAGATGAGCATTCTTGTCAACAGCGAGCCGGTCGATGCGCTCTCGATGCTGGTGCATCGCACCCGCGCCGAGGGACGCGGCCGGCAGATGTGCGAGAAGTTAAAGGAGCTGATCCCGCCGCATATGTTCCAGGTGCCGATCCAGGCGGCGCTGGGCGGCAAGATCATCGCGCGCGAAACGGTGCGCGCCTTCCGCAAGGACGTGACCGCGAAATGCTACGGCGGCGACGTGAGCCGCAAGCGCAAGCTTTTGGAGAAACAGAAGGAAGGCAAGAAGAAGATGCGCCAGTTCGGCCGCGTCGAGATTCCGCAGGAAGCGTTTATCGCGGCGCTGAAGATGGAGGAGTAGGGGACTTTCCCGAGCCTTTCGCGCGTCATGCCCGCGCTTGTCGCAGGCATCCACGCGACTGAGCCGCCGCCAGTCTTCCGAAGCGGGAGCAACGTCCCGGCGTGGATGGCCGGGACAATCCCGGCCATGACGACGAGGTTGAAAGCGTACAGAATTACGTACATATTCTCTCCATGCGCACCACCTCATACAGCGATCTTCGCAAAAACCTCGCCGCTACGCTCGACCGCGTCACGGAAGACCATGAGCCCATCGTCATCACCCGAGACAAGGGGAAGCCGGCGGCCGTGCTGATCTCGCTCGAAGATTTCGCCTCCTACGAAGAGACCAGCTATCTCCTGCGGAGTCCGCGCAATGCCGAGCGCCTGCGCGCAGCGGTCGAGGAACTCGACGCGGGGCGCGGCAAAGAGCGCAAGCTCGTTGAATGAAGCTTGTCTTCTCTGAA
>JBFXJV010000244.1:0-5738 GCA_050174515.1 Methylocystis sp. | reverse complement strand
GAAGCCGAGCTCGGCGCTCGACGCGGCGCGCCGCGCGCGATGTACAGCCATGAGATGAAAGCCTTCGCCGCGCGTCCACAGCAGCGTTTCGATCAGGCCGAAGTCGTTGTCGCGCCCGTCAGAAAGCGCGCCTTGATCAGACATTCCTCATACTCTTCGCGCGCGCGGGAATCGGCGACGATCGCCGAGCCGACATTGCAGACGAGGTCGCCTTCAGGAAAAATCGTCAGCGTGCGGATCGCCACATTGAAGCGAATGTCGCCATCGGGCGCGATCACGCCAAGCGAGCCGCAATAGACGCCGCGCGCCGCGCATTCGAGATCGCGAATGATCTCCATCGCCCGAATCTTCGGCGCGCCGGTCACCGAGCCGCAAGGGAACAGCCCGGTGAACACATCCCTTAGCGTCACGTCGTCGCGCAATTGCGCCTCGATCCCTGAGGTCATCTGATGCAATGTCGGATAGGTCTGGATGGTGAAGAGATCAGTCACTTTCACCGTGCCGACGACGGCAAGGCGAGAGAGATCGTTCCTTAAAAGATCGACGATCATCAGATTTTCGGCGCGCGATTTTTCATCTTCGACGAGATATTGCGCGCGCGCCATGTCTTCGGTCGGCAATACGCCGCGTTGCGCCGTGCCTTTCATCGGGCGTGCACGGATGGCGCGGTCCTGCGCCTCAAAGAACACTTCCGGCGAGAGCGAGACGACGGTTTCGGCCTCCAGCGCGACCACGCCGCCATAAGCGACCGGCTGGCGTTTGCGCAGGCCGCGGTAAAGCGACAGCGGATCGCCCTCATAGCGCCCGAAAAGCGGGAAGGTCAGATTGATCTGATAGACGTCGCCGGCGAAAATATATTCGCGGCATTTGTTGAATCGCGTCGTGTATTCTTCCTGCGTCCAGGCCGGCGAAAGCGGAATATTCGGCGCGGCGCTTTCCGCCGGCGGCAGCGACCAGGGCCGAGGCGCCCGAAACGCGCCGAAGAGGAGCAGCGGCGTGCGCGCCGCCGGCGTCGCTTGCGTCGCGAATTTCGGCTCCAGGGCGTAGCCGAGCTCATAGCCGGCGTAGCCCGCGAGATAGAGCCCGCGTCTCGTCGCCGCTTCCATCCGTTCGAAGGCGGCGGCGACGTCGGTCGCCGTGCGCGCGACGATGATTTCCTCCGGCTCGTCGAACAACAGCGCCTGTCCGCCGCCGCGGCCGTCTTCGAAAACGACGTAAGGCCGTGCCGGCGCGTCTCTTTGCGTCAGGACGGCGGGGCGTTCGGCGGCGTCTTGCATGTTTGGCGGAGCTTTCAAAGGAACGGGATGTTACATCAGCCCGCCCCAGTTATGAAACGCCGCGTCGTCGCGCAACCGCCGCTTGGTTTTGCTCTCGCCGCGCGCGCAGGCTATGACGGCCTATGTCGACATCCGCGCCGCTCCGGCTTCTCTTCATCGGCGACGTGCTGGGCCGTTCGGGCCGCGCGGCGCTGTCGCGCTTCGTGCCGCGACTGCGCGAAAAATGGGCGCTCGACTTCATCGTCGTCAATGGCGAGAACGCCGCCGGCGGCTTCGGCATCACCGAAGCGATCTGCGACGAAATGCTCGGCCTCGGCGTGGACTGCGTCACGCTCGGCAATCACGCCTTCGATCAGCGCGAGGCGCTCGTCTTCATCGAGCGCCAGCCACGGCTGCTGCGCCCGATCAATTACCCGCCCGGAACGCCGGGGCGAGGCGCCGGCGTCTTCTCGGCGGGCGGTGGGCGGCAGGTGCTCGTCGTCAACCCGATGGGCCGAGTTTTCATGGAGGCGCTCGACGATCCTTTCGCGGCGATCGAGCGCGAACTCGGCGCCTGTCCGCTGGGCGTCGGCTGCGACGCCATCGTCATCGACATGCATGCCGAGGCGTCGAGCGAGAAAATGGCGATGGCGCATTTTGTCGACGGTCGCGCCTCGGTGGTGGTCGGCTCGCATACCCATGTGCCGACCGCTGACTCGCAGATCCTGCCGGGAGGCACCGGCTATCAGACCGACGCCGGCATGACAGGCGATTACGACTCCGTCGTCGGGATGGACAAGGAGGAGCCGCTGCGCCGCTTCCTGCGCAAGACGCCCGGCGCGCGCTATGAGCCCGCTGGCGGCGAAGCGACATTTTGCGGCGTGGCCGCCGAGATCGGCGCCAATGGGCTTGCGGACATGATCGCGCCGGTGCGGCTCGGCGGCCGGTTGCAGGAAGAATGGCCGAAGGATTGGGGCGCGCCATGAGCGTGCGCGACGATTTCGCCGAAGCCTTACCGGGATACGGCGCGATCGACGAACGACGCCGCAAAATGTTGGATCAGATTATAGAAGATGACCGGCAGCATCACTTGCGGATGCGAGGCCAGGGCCATGGAGGCTAGCACCAGCGCCGTGCCATTGTTGTTCATGCCGAGCCCGAACATCATCGAAACCGAGTCGGGCCGAGTGGCGCCGAGGGCGCGAGAGAGACCGTAGCCCGTCGCGAACATGACCACGCAGAGGCTGCCCACGATCGCGAGAATCGCCGCCAAAAAATCGAAATCGGGGTGGGCCACGACATTTGGCAGCGACAGGGAAGCGTTGGAATAGTTGAGCAGCGTCAGTACGATCATGTTGGCGATCTTCAGGTAGGGGCTCGCGGCCGCGACGCGGATTTGGCCTGCGATTCTATTGACCGCAATCCCCAAAACCGTTGGCAGGATCACCCAGGCGCCGAGAAATGCGAAGGCGCCGCCGGAAGCGAGTTCATGCAGATCTTCGGAATAATCCCCGATCGTCACATAGCCGACGCCATGGAGAACAACCGGCGTCAGGATCGGACTGAGCAGCGTCGTCAGCAGCACGAGCGCCAGACTCAATGCAAGATTGCCATTGGCGTTTTGCGACCAGGCTGTAGAAGCGCCTGCAATTGGCATGGAGGCGATAAGGGCCAGGCCAACGAGGATTTGTTGAACCTCTTGAGGATTGTGCCAAAGGGTCAGCGTGGCGCTCATCGCGGCGATGAATGCGAGCGGAACGACAATGTTGGCCGCCAGCCCGGAGGCCAGTAATTTCGGTCGGTTGAGTAGATTTTTGATGTCGCCGGTCCTGGCGGCAAACCCAGCATTGAAAAGTAAGAGAGCCAACATCATCGTGGGCAGCGAAATATTCAGCTGCACAGAAAGTAGATTGCGGGGGCTGATTTCGATGCTGCGAATCATCAGGCCGACCGCGGGCCAAAGCGCCGCCGCTACATAAGAAGCGCCGATAATATAGATGAAATAATGATGAATAACGTTGACGATTATTTGTATTTTACTTGAATCTGTGCGCATGTTCATCGCTCGGCGCCGCTGGTGTGTGAGGGCTGTCTACGCGCACGTTCTTGTTGCATGATCCTCGACCGGGGCGGCTGGCCGCGCACATCGCGCCTGTGTCTACTCTACCCAGAGCCGGCTGGCTCGCTTAAATAGCAGTCGCAGCGCCCCTGGGCGCAGGTCGGAGCGTGACGTTATGAAATGGGAAGATCTCCAGTCGTCCGAAAATATCGAGGATCGCCGCGGCCAGGGTCCAATGATGGGGGGCGGGCCGCGTATGGGCGCGGGCGGCATCGGCCTGGGCACAATGGTGATTTTGGGATTGATCGGCTGGGCGCTTGGCATCAATCCGGCGATTCTCATCGGCGGCGCGCAGATGATCAACAATATGCGCCCGGACCGCGAGGCGGCGCTGCCCCGCCAGCAGATGCCGAGGCAAAGCGAGTCGCCGACCGATCAAATGGGCGGTTTCGTCGCGAAAGTGGTGGGTTCCAACGAACAGGTCTGGTCCCAGGCGCTGCCGCAGCAGAAGGGGGTGCGCTTTCAGCCGCCCCGGCTCGTTCTCTACAGCGGCTACACGCAGTCGCGCTGCGGAACGGCGCAGTCGGCGATGGGGCCATTCTATTGTCCGCTCGACCAGCGCATCTATCTCGACACTTCCTTCTTCCGCGACATGCAGCGTCGGTTCGGCGGCGGCGGAGATTTCGCCTATGCCTATGTGATCTCTCATGAGATGGGGCATCACATTCAGAACCTTCTGGGCATTCTGCCGAAGGTGCAGCGCGCCCAACAAATGGCCGGCAGCCGGTCGGAAGCCAACGCGCTTTCCGTGCGGGCGGAGTTGATGGCGGATTGCCTCGCCGGCGTTTGGGCCAACAACGCCAACAAACAGAAGCCGATTCTCGAGGAAGGCGACATTGAGCAGGCGGTCGCTTCGGCGCAGGCGATTGGCGACGATCGCATGCAGAAAGCGACGCGCGGCTATGTGGTGCCGGACAGTTTCACCCATGGCTCCGCCGCGCAACGCACCCAGTGGCTGCTGAAGGGCTTGCGCACGGGCAGCGTCGACGCCTGCAATACTTTCGCAAACTGAAGCTATGTGACGCGCTGAAACTATGTGACGCGGCGGGCGCGGCTCGTCAGGTCCGCGCTGCGCAATTTGCGCGCGAGTCGGCGGAAATCCGCGCTATCGGCCGCGGCAAGCGCGCTTTTGGTGGCGATGAGACCGACCGGTCGCGCCAGGCCGGGCGCGAGGCGGGTCATGAATGAATCCGGCACCGCGCGAAGCGTTCTGGCGCGAGTTTGATCGCCATAGGCGAAGAAATCCCGCGCCTCCTCGACGAATCCGCGCTCCACCGCAAATCCCGCGAGGAGAAGGAAGACGTGGTCGCGCCGCGCCGCCTTCAGCGCCTGCGCAACGCCGGCGGCGCAAGGCGCTTCGATCAGCGCGCAGCCGGCTTCATCGGCGAGTCTTTCCAAATTTCGCTTTGGCTGCGCCACGATGATGGCGTCGGCGACGAGCCCCTGTATGCATGGTTCGATGAGCGACCCGAGGCTGCGCGCCACCGCCTCGCGGCGCAACGGCGCCTCAGGGGAATCGAAGGCGATCAAGACAGCGCTCAGCATGATGCTGGCATAGCGGAAAGGCGCGCGTGGCGAAATGCGGCGCCGCATTAACATGCGATGCGTTTATCTGGCGCCGCATTAACATGCGATGCGTTTATCTTATGAGCGGCGCCCATTGCGCGGGCGACGCCCTTCGGTCACCATCGCGCCATGCCCTCTTCCCTCCCGCTCGAAATCCTGACGACGGATCAAATGGCTCGCGCCGACCGCCTGACGATCGAGAGCGGCGTGCCGGCGATGACGCTGATGGAGAGCGCCGCCGTGGCGATCGCGCGGGCGACAAGCCAAATTCTTCAGCGAACGAGCGGGCGGCGGGTCCTGGTGCTCTGCGGTCCGGGCAATAATGGCGGCGATGGCTTTGTCGCCGCGCGGCTGCTTCGCGCGCAGCGCTACAAGGTTCGCGTCGCTTCGCTGACGCCGCTCGACAAATTGCGCGGCGAAGCGGCGCGCGCCGCCGCCTCATGGCCCTGTCCGGTCGCTTCCGCGCTCGAGTGCCGCTTCGACGGCGTCGATCTCGTCATCGATGCGCTGTTCGGCACGGGGCTGGCGCGCGACCTCGACCCAGCCGCCTGCGATCTGGTCCGCCGCCTGAACCGATGGCGTCGCGAAACCGGGCAGAACGTTCTCGCCGTCGACATTCCAAGCGGCGTCGACGGAACCACGGGAGCAGTGCGCGGCGCGGCGGTCGAGGCCGATACGACCGTCACCTTCTTTCGGGTGAAGACCGGCCATTTGCTTCTGCCGGGCCGTCTGCACTGTGGCCAGCTCATCTGCGCCCATATCGGCATTCGGTCTTCGGCGCTCGAGTCGATCGGCGT
>JBFXJV010000243.1:0-5780 GCA_050174515.1 Methylocystis sp. | reverse complement strand
TCAATGACAGCGCCGTCGTCATCAAGATATTCGACTCGGCCTTTCAAAGAGATTTGAATGATGCAGGGCTCGTCGCCGACGCATCGCCAGCTGTCGACGTTGCCGGCAGGTTCGAAGACATAGGTCCCTGGACCCACAATCTCACCCGTTTCGATGAGTTCGCGCTTTCCGAAAAGGTTGTAGGCGTGCACTTCACCAGTGTGTCTGTGCCGGGCGATCGTCACACCCGGTTCGAGGCGCAATTGAAGGGAATAGCCGTCCTCGGCAAAATGCAAAGGGCGAAAAGATAAGCCTTCCCGCAGGGGAATCCAATCGAGCGTAGCGGAATCGATGGGGCGGCGTGTCGATATCATTGATTGATCCTCCAGATGAAGTGATGATTGGATGGGGCTGCTGGTTCGCTGCGACGTCGTCCTCTTGCGGTTCACGCCGCGTCACGATCGTCCCGGTTTGTCGCGGCAATCCAGCTTGCCAGCGCTCGCCCGATCGCTTCAGGATGATCTTCCTGCAGATAGTGGGCGCCGGCGCCGAGTCGGACGACGCGGCAATCACGCAAGGTCCGAGCGAAGCGTTCAGCGAAGACGGGAGAAACCAGTGCGCCAGGATCGCCCACGAAGAGCAGCTTGGGATAATGGGAAATCGCCAAAGCCGCATGCGCCTGTTCCATGGCGGCGACAACGTCAGCGGGTCGGCCTGCGATCGGCAACTCGTTAGGAAATCGCCAGATTGGTCGTCGCGATTGCGGTGTCGGGAAAGGCGCGCGGTATGCAGCCATTTCCTCTTCGCTCAGTTTCCTGATGACGGAGCCGGGAAGCACCCGTTCGATAAAGACATTATCTTCGAGAATCAGCATCTCGCCTTCGCCGGGCGTTCTGAACTTGCGGAAAATTTCGCGCGCCGCGGGAACCTGATGGAAGTCGTCCCACGTCGGCATGGGGCGGATGAATTCCATGAAGGCGAGGCCGCGAACAAAGTTCGGTCTGCGCGCGGCCAAATGAAAAGCGAGCGCGGTTCCCCAATCCTGCGCAACGAGATAGGCCGATGTCAGGCCCGCCGCTTCGAGAAACGCGTCGAGATAGCGAGCGTGATCGGCAAATCGATAGTCGATGTCCGGCTTCCCAGACTGACCGAAACCGATCAGATCAGGGGCGATGCAATGAGCTACAGGCGCGACATGCGGAATGATGTTGCGCCAAATGTATGACGATGTCGGATTGCCGTGCAGAAAAAGCGTGACCGGCGCCTCGGCGGAGCCCGCCTCACGATATGCGATGGTCGAATCGAGCACGGAAAGCCGCCGAAGAGTGACGTCGTCGATCATAGTCATGGCTCCTTGAAAACGGTGGCGAAGGCGATTCGCTTGAATCGTTCGAGCGGCTCGGGACCGCGTTCAACCTTCATGCGCAGGATCGCGCCCTCCCAGGATGCGAGCAGAAATTCGGCGAGGTCGTCGGGATCGAAGATGCAAGCGACTTCGCCTGCCTTCTGAGCGTCGGCGATGCAGGCAGCGAATGGCGCACGCCATTCGGCGAAAATGACGCCGAGTCGTTCTCGCAAGAGATCGCTCTGCGGAGCGGCTTCGAGGCTGAAGTCTCCAATAAGGCAACCGCGCGAAAATCCGTCAGCGGCGAGACGGTCGGAAATGATGTCGAGATAGCGCTTTAGACGCTCGCGTGGAGAAAGGCGCGTGTCGTCGAGAGCTTGCGCGACGAGCCTTTTGACGTGGTCGAAATACCGATTGAGAACCTCGAGAGCGAAGGCTTCCTTCGATCTGAAATGATTGGTGAACGAGCCTTGGGGCGCCGAGGCCTCGGCGACGATGTCGCGCACGCCAGAGCCGATATAGCCTTTACGGAACATGACCTTGAGGCCGGCGTCCAGAATGCGGTCTCGGTGGGATGCTTTTGCCATGACCAAACAATACGTACGTACGTAGTGTAAGTCAAGCGTGGCGGGCGATCAATTTGCATTTCAACGACCGCCGCAACTTTGTTCCGGAGCGCGAGTGAGATTCTGGCGCGGCGAGAGCGAGAACAGGAAAGCGCAGAACGCCATTAACGCAAAGAAGAAGCGCGACGCTCGGAATTGCGACGCCAGAAAGAGCTGGACGATCGGCGGTGAGCTCGGTTCCGAGAGAATGCCAACCTCGTTACCGCCTGCATTATCTTCAGGAAGATCATCCATCCGCGATCGGGCATGCAATCAGCGGCTGGATCGCGGGAATCGAAACGGCAAGCCGCGGCGAATTGCGCGCCGCGTGACCGCCAAATGTGATGCTTCGCGACGCCAGCCGATTTTTAGCGCGCATCCGGCAATAGCCCGAGACGTCGCGAGGCTTCAACGATACGCTCGTCAAAGAGTTCCGGCTCATCGAAAGGAATATCGTGCGCGGATTGTTCGAACCAAACGATTTCCTTCATTGGCGCCCGCAAGCGTTGAAAATACTCAGCCGCCAGATTGGCGTCGACATGGCGGTCATGACGACCAAGAAAGACGAAGACGGGCGCCTGGAGCATGCCGACCGCACGGCGCATGTCGAAGGCGAGCAACTCCTGGTGCATGGCCTCTAGTGAACGCTTGTTGCCCTGCACGATGCGGAATAGCTCCCAAGGCGTAACGAGCCCTTTGACCATTCCTTCCACCACGATCGCCGCCTGGCTTCGCGCCTGGAATTCAACTCCATGATAGCGTTCGGTGACGCTCTGCTACTGGATTATGGCGCTCGGCGTCTGATAGGGCGGCGGGCCGATCCGGCGCAGATCGCGCAGCGCGTCCTCGTCGCTGCGCCTCGTCGCTTCCGAAAGGTCGTAAGAATATTCGCGCTGCTGTTGTTCGCTGAAGGAGATGACTGGCGCCACTGCGACGAGGCCCGAGATCTTCTCTGGATGAGCCTTCGCGTATAGCATCCCGAGGACCGCGCCCCAGGAGTGGCCTACGAGAAGGACGTGATCGCGGCCATATCGCGACCGCAAATGCTCGATGAGCGTGTCAAGATCGGCGACATGCTGAGCGATGGTGAGCGAAGTCGTCGTCGATTCGGGATCGAATGACCGCCCCGCGCCACGCTGATCGTAATAGACGACGAGGAAGCGACGTTCGAGATCGTTGTTGAAATAGCGAAACAGCGGACGCTCGGCGCCGCCGGGCCCGCCGTGAAGCCATAGGAGGAGCGGCGCGTCCATGTTATCGCCTCGCGTTTCGAAATAGAGGCGCGCGCCGCCTGTCTCGATATATTCCGAAATTGCGATCGGAGCGATCGCGTCGTTAGGCGCGCGCAACCGCGTATCGGCGCACGCGGCGATCAAGGCGCAGAGACATGCGAGGCCGATTCCCGCCCGGACGCGCGCACTTATGCACGACGCCAATTGGGTCAGCGTTCTCTTCATCACGCTAAACCTCGAACTCTGCGCTCATGCCTGGAACAACTGAATGTAATTGCCGCATGTGTCGTCGAATACGGCGACGGTCGTTTGCCCCATTTCCTTCGGCTCGCCTTGAAAGACCACGCCCAGCTTCGTCAAACGCGCATATTCTCCTTCAATATTGTCAACTGCGAGAGCCGTCAGAGGCGTCCCCTCGCCATAGAGCGCTTCTTGGTACAGCTTCGAAGCGGCATGGAAAGTCGGTTCGAGCGCTATTTCCGTTCCGTCCGGCTCAGCCGGCGAAACAATCGTCAGCCAATTGGCGGGACCCACGGGGATGTCCCGCTTAATGATAAAGCCAAGTTTCTCGGTATAGAATTTGCGGGCTCTGTTCTGATCATTGACGATGATGCTCGTCAGCCTAACCCTGATCATGATGCGACTCCTTTTTCGATTGTCGGTTTGGCTTTTGAGCGTCGGCTTCGTCGAGCGAAATGGCTTGGCGAAATTGAAATGGGGCGCGCATTGCTCTGACGCGAGACGCATTTCCGCGTTAGCGGCTGTTCCTTGAAAGAACCGCCGCCATGCAACGGCTCACGGAGGGTCGATCAATGACCTGCAGGCCACATTCGGAAGCGGCCGCGAGCAGTTGCGCAAATTCACTTTCGCCGACGTGGCCGGCAGGTTCAGCCAGAAGGAGCGAAGAGTCGGATTTCATGACCCGCGCAGCCTCATCAAAGAAATGCTCTGCGGAAGGCATTTCGTGCACTACGGCAAAAGCGAATATAAAATCGATCGTTCCCTCGAGATCGTCGAACGCCATTGACTCGGCGCGTGCCACGCGCGCGTCGATGCGGTCGAGGAGGCCCGCTTTGCTCGCGCGGCGTTTCAAGCCCTCGATCATTTGAGGCTGCGAGTCCACGGCCACAACACGCCCCGAACGCCCGACGAGGCGAGCAATTTCGAGCGTGAAAAAGCCCATGCCGGGACCGGGTTCAAGCACGCTCATCGCGGCGCGCACATGGGGCGAAAGAATTTGGACCGGATCTTGGAAGAACTTGCGGATGGGACTTGCGAGCAAATAGCCAATCCACCATGGGCAAACGGCATGTTTCGCCATGACAGCCTCCAATGTTGCGAGAATTTCGAGAAGGGACGTCACAAGGACTTCGTCCGCTCATCGTTCCTGATCCGCCGGGACAGGCTCATCGAGCAGAGCGCGCAGGTAAGCGACATGGGCGGCGAAGGCTCGCCGCCCGGCGCTCGTCGCCCGGACACGGGTTTGCGGCTTCTTGCCGACGAACTGTTTGTCGATCGCGACGTATCCGGCCTGCGCAAGCGTTTCGAGATGCGCCCCCAAATTACCGTCCGTCGCCTGGATCAGCGCCCGCAACCGGGTGAATTCGAGCCAGCTTCTTGGCTCCAGCACGTTAAGCGCGGCCATGATACGCAGGCGGTTTGATTGATGGATGATTTCGTTGGGCTTCATCAGTCGCCGGCGCCGATCCGATAGAGCCACAAGCCGCCCAGCACAAAGCCGAAGGCGTAGATTGCGCCGATCCAGAGATGCAGCCAGGGGCCGGCGAAGAAGAAAGCGGCGAAGCTAAGCGCCGTTCCCACGAGACCGCAAACGGCGAAGAACGGTCCCCGCCAGAGGCCCGCCACGACATAACCCATCATCATCAGCGTGGACCAAAAGACTGCGAGGCGGTCATGCCCCGCCGGCGCAAGCAAATAGGACCAAGCGACGCCATAGGCGCCGAGGACGAGAAAACTTGCAATGATTTCCCATCCCCTGCGGTCAAGCGCCCCATGGCGCGCGCGACGCAGCGCGATCACGCAAGTTCCGACGAGTCCGATCGCATCGACGCCATACCAGATGACCACGGATCGGTCCGGCAGGATCTGATTCAGCGCCGCGCCGATTGCGACCAGAGCGCCCCATAAGATGAGAAAAGCGCTGGCGCGACGATAGGCGATCGCTGCCTTGGTTCGCCGCTCGACAGCGGCGATCTCGGCAAGCGCGCCTGTGGCCTCCCCACGGGGGTCTTCCATAACTGCCTCCGAATATGTAGAGTACTCTGTATCACAGAGTATTGCGCTTCGCAATATCTGCCGCCGCCTGTGTGCGAAACGAACTCAACGAAGCCGACTTAGACGCCTCGCTCCTCGTAATCCCTTTGCAGACTTGGAAACGATGAGCGCTCGTCTTGCGAGTGTTTGCGATCCCCCCAGGAGCGTGACGAGCCCCGCCGCCAAAGCGTTAATCGGGCCCGCGACGCGTGGATCGTAATGCGAGCCAAAATTCGGAAACATGAGCCAACTGACGTTGCGCATCGCGTGAAATAAAGCTGCGGCGAATACACTCCCGCCAGTGCCATTGTAAATCCAGACCGTTAAAATCCGCGCGGCGACCGA
>JBFXJV010000242.1:0-5787 GCA_050174515.1 Methylocystis sp. | reverse complement strand
TCATGGGTGACGAAAAGGGTTTTCAACGCTGCGACGCGCTCCGGGCGGGCGACGCTATGCTAATCGAAACATTAGTTTTCCGCCTTCCGCGGCTTTCTGTCCATGAAAAAGAAACGGTAAAGCTCAAGGGGCGCCTCACGCCGGTTTGCGTGGCGCCGGCGCAACAGTGCGGGAATAATTCGGAAGACGTGATCCGCGCGCCAAAGTTCATGATAAGAAAATCGTAACGACGTTTTTGCGGCGGAAAGGAGTGCTCCAAATGAATTTCAAATATGTGACGGCGTCTGCCCTTGTCGCCGTCTTGCTCGCTGGTTGCAACGGAGGGACCGCCCTTCCAGATCCGAGGCTGAGCGGCCGCGACGCCGAATTCATGGCGCTCGCTCCCAAGGCTGCGGTGAGTTCGCAATACGAACGCTACCTCGTCGATTACAAGACGAACGAGCCCGTCGGTTCGATCATCGTCGATAATCGCTCGAAATTTCTTTACTACGTCATGCCGGGCGGCAAGGCGGTGCGCTACGGCGTCGCTACCGGCCAGGACGCCATGGCCTTCACCGGACGCGCCTATGTCGGCGCGATGCAGGAATGGCCGCGGTGGATTCCGCCAAAAGACATGCTCGAGCGCTGGCCGCATCTGCAGCCGACGGCGGACGCCGGCGGCCTGCCCGGCGGTCCCGACAATCCGCTCGGCTCCCGCGCGCTCTATCTCTATCAGAACGGCAAAGACACGCTGTATCGCATTCACGGCACCAATGAGCCGGACAAGATCGGACAGGCCGTGTCCTCGGGCTGCATCCGCATGCGCGACATCGATGCAATCGATCTTTACCGCCGGGTAAAGGTCGGCACGAAAGTCACCGTGCTCTAAAACTATTACAGACTTAAAGACTTTGGGTGACGCCCTCCGCGCATCGCGAGAGGGCGTCATCCATTTTGACGCCCCGATGTCTTCGCCGCCGCGCTCATTGCCGCAGGCCCGCAGCAGAGCCGGGCCGTTTAAGCGTGAGCCGTAATTCCCCTGCTCGCGATCATGTGCGCCATCGCACTGCGACGCGGCGACGCCGCGCCTAAAGTCGCCATGCTCGCAAGAGTGCGGGAAGAGGGGGAAGTCATGATGCGTTCGACGACGAGCATGGGCTGGTTGGGCCTGGTGGTTTGCGTTCTCTTGCTGGAATTCGCCGGCGCCGGCGCTTACCTCGCCTCGTCGGCGAAGGCTAATCCTTCCGATGCCTGCTATGGCTATGCGATTTGCCAATAAATTTTCATGTTTCGCGCAAGTTCCGCGGAACGCGCGCGCCCATATTTGCGTTTATTTCGCGAAAGGCCGGCGGATCCTTTTTCGAAGCTCGGAAGAGCGGAGACGAGGAACGCCGCGCCTTTCTAATTTTCAGCGGTAGGCGGAAGTGGGGCCCGTCATGCGCAATTTGGTTTTGTATGTGCTGATGCTGTTTTTGTTCGCTGCAAGCGTTGCGAGCGCGACGACCATACTCTCGCGTCCGTCGGCCAGCGGCGATGACTTTTGCTTCGGATACGCAATCTGCGAGTAATTGTGTCCGGCGATTAATCACGCCGAGCGCTGTTGAGGCGCGAGGATTTGCGGCCGGGCATTGCGAAATGGAGCGCGATAAAAAATAGGGCCGGGATTTTTGCATAGAGCGCGCGAAGCCTTTGAGATCGATCCGGTCGGTATTTGAGCGATCCCGGCTGAACGTAGAGCGATTTCTGGGCCGTGTTTCGCGGCGAAATGGCCTTGCTCTGCGCGCATGACGCGCAAGACGTGATCTGTCCGCAGCCTTGTCGACGCGTTGTTTTGGCGGCCCTGCCGGCGCGATCGCCGCGGGCGAATCACGTGGATGACCCAGGCGCGCGGCGGAATGCTTGCCGCGTCGCCGGTCGGCTCAAATGTGAATGGCCCGTTTGGCGACGGCGAGAGCCGCCTCGCGAACCGCCTCGGAGAGAGTCGGATGCGCATGGCAGGTGCGCGCAAGGTCTTCCGCCGAGCCGGAAAATTCCATCAGCACGGCGGCTTCGGCGATCAACTCGCTGGCGGCGGCGCCAAGAATATGGACGCCGAGCACCCGATCGGTCGCAGCGTCGGCGATGATCTTCACGAAGCCCTCGGTTGCGCGCATCGCACGCGCGCGGCCGTTGGCGGTGAAGGGAAATTTGCCGATCGCGACGTCGATTCCTTTCGACTTGGCGTCTTCCTCGGTCATGCCGACCGACGCGACTTCCGGCATCGTATAGACGACGCTCGGAATGACGCCGTAGTTCACATGACCGGCCTGTCCGGCGAGAATTTCGGCGACGGCGATGCCTTCATCCTCCGCCTTATGCGCCAGCATCGGCCCGCGGACCACGTCGCCGATCGCGAAGACGCCGGGGATGCTGGTCGCGAAATGGTCGTCGATGACGATACGCCCTCGCTCAAGGACGACGCCGGCTTCTTCCAGCCCGAGACCTTGCGTGTAAGGGATGCGGCCCGTGGCGATCAGCACCGCATCGGCCTCGATCTTGTCCGAGGTCGCGCCGTCCACGGACGAATAGGAGACGACGGCGCTTTCGGCCTTGCTCGTTCCCGAGCGCTCGACGCCCGTCACCTTGGAGGAGAGACGGAAGGCGAAGCCCTGCTTTTCGAGGAGCTTCTGGAAACGCGCGGCGATTTCGAGGTCGAAACCTGGAAGGATACGGTCGAGAAATTCGATCGCCGTCACTTGCGCGCCGAGCCGGCGCCAGACCGAACCGAGTTCGAGGCCGATGACGCCCGCGCCCACGACGACCAGCCGCTTCGGCGGGCTGGCGAGAGCCAAGGCGCCGGTCGATGACAGGATCAGCTTCTCGTCGATTGCAATGTCCGCCCCGGCGGCGTCGCGCAACGGCGCGACGACCGAGCCGGTGGCGAGGACGATGTTCTTCGTTTCAAGGGTGTGGACGGCGCCATCGGCGCCGGCGACTTCGACTCGTCCGGCGCCTTTCAGCTTTCCGACGCCACGGAACGATTCGATCTTGTGCTTCCGGAACAGGAAAGCGACGCCATTGACGTTTGCGCCGACGGTGTCGTCCTTGTGCTTCATCATCGCCGCAAGGTCGAGTCGCGGCGGATCGACGATGACGCCGAGCGGCGCCAATCCATGCGCGGCTTCGTCGAACATGTGCGAAGCATGAAGCAGCGCCTTCGACGGAATGCAGCCGACATTGAGGCATGTGCCGCCGAATGTCGGGTCCTTCTCGACGACGGCCGTCTTCAATCCGAGCTGCGCCGCGCGAATCGCGCAAACATATCCTCCCGGACCGGATCCGATCACGATAAGGTCGTAAGTCATGTCATCCGCGATTCAAAAATGGCGCCGCCTGCGAGACCGGCTTCCCAGATGAACGCATCCAAGCTGAACTTCTGATAAAAGCTTCGGAAAGTCAGCCCGCAGCCCAGATGTAGATCAGCGTCGCGACAATGCCGAGAGCGGTCTGACCGAGTTCGAGTCGACCCCAAAGATCGATGACCTTGCGCGCCTCATGCGCGGCGTCGGCGTGGATCAGCTCCAGAATTCGATTATTGAGCGGCACAATGGCGAGATAGGTATAAGGCCAGCTGGCGATGGCGATAAGCGCGCCGAACAGCCATCTCACGTCGTCGAGCTCGCGAAAGGCGATGAAGCCGAAAAGCGCGGCAAGGAACGCAAGACTCGCGAGCACGATGAAGCCGCGGTGGTCGGAGGGCTCCCATTCCTTGATGAGCGCGTCGTCGCTCAGCGCCAGCCGCGCAGGCTGCTCGACGTAATTGACATAAAGCGACGCGCCGGTGAAAGCGCCAGCCGCCGCGAGCGCGAGCGAACCAATGATCATCTATAGAATCCTCTGACGGCCGGCGAATGCTTCTGCGTTCTTGGCCAATCGACCGCCGACCGCCGATCCGCCGCCATCTTCATTAAGCTGATTCGATCGCTTCTTCGTCGCAGACGACGCGGGCGTTGTCTTCGGCCTCCGCCGCGACGTCGATTTTCACCGCCTTCACCGCTTCCTTCTCCTGTCCGCGATCGGTGAAGTGTTCGAAGAACACCCGCATCGCGCGATCGACGCCATAGGGATTGATGCGGCGCGTGTCCTCTCGATAGAACATCGAAACGTTCGGCGAAACGGTGGCGAGATCGTAGGACGGGAAATAGGCGATGTTCGGCCGCGCGCGGACCACCTCGTCGGCGGCGGCGCGCAGAATCGCCTTCACCGCGCTGTTCGATTCGATCACATGCCGGTCTTCATAGGTTGCGATAATGCCGACCGGCGAAACGCTCAGCACGATGCGAACCTTGGGATTGACCTCGCGAATGCGGTCGGCCGCCGAAAGGAAGTCGCGCACGACCTCGCTGACGGTCATATTGTAGAATTCGTAAACGGCCGGATCCCATTCGCCGCCGGCGACGCCGGGCGCTAGCTGCAGGATCGCGCCATCCGGCTTGTGGCGCCACGTCTCGGTATGGCCGAATGTGAAAACGAAGACGTCCATCGTCTCGAGCATATGGCGGACTGCGGCGAGATGCCGCTCGCGATCTGCGCGCATGTCGTCGAGCGTAGCGTATCCGTCCGGCTCGATCCGCGGCCGGAAGGGATCGACGAAACGGCCGTCCTCGGGACGGGTCCAGTAATCGAGCTGCGGCGTGAACCGTCCATAAGCGCGTTCGATCAACTGCAGCAGTTGAACGGTTGTGTAGAGATTGCCGTAACGACAGGAATACATCGAGTAATTGCGGTCGAGCGCCTCCTTCGCCGACATGCCGCTCGGCGGCTGCTCGGCGAGGTAATAATGAAACCCGCTCGCCTGCAGGCGCATGGCGATCTCCTGGGCGAAGCAGCTGCCGCCGGTCGCGACCTTGTCCTGCGGCGAAATCTTGAAAGGCGTGCGGATGATCGGATCGAGCGCGAAAGGGGGCAGAGACGTCACCGCCTTGCGCCAAAAGCGATGGTCGGGTAGGGAGCTATAGGGGTTTTCCGCCATGGTCGCACTCCTTTCCGATCCGGCCGATTCGATCGCGGATCGCGTCTTTTTCCGCGTCGTTCGCGAGCCGCCTTCTGGCGTCGCAACATAGACGGCGCCCGCCCGCTTGTCACCCGGCGGCGCCGCAGACGACGCCCGCGCCGCCGCCAATCCCGTGAAAGACCGCATGTTAACCCAGGTTGACAAACAGATTTTGAAATCCTGGCGGCAATACGCCATCGAGCCGCGGATCGCGAAAGTCACCGGCCGCGTCATGCGCAACACCGGGCCGCGGATCGCCGTCGTCGGCAACTGCCAGAGTTTTGGCGTCGCCTATGCGATGAAAGTGCTCGATCCAAGCGCCACGGTCGATCATTACTCGATGATCGCCCGCGCCCGCGCGTCGATGGGCCTCTTCGTCAGGACGCTCGAGACCTATGATTATGTCTTCTCGCACGATTTCCTTGACGGTCACGTGCGCGGCGGCGGGTCGGAGGAATTGTGCAAACGTCTGTCGAAGACGATGATCTTTCCCGCGATCACCTTCGCCGCCTTTCATCCGGATCTTGTCTATATTCACGATCTGTCGCGCATGCACGGATTCGTTTGCGGGCCGATCGGCCCCTATCATTCGGCGATCTGCCTTTTCGCCTATCGCAAGGGCCTGTCGGTCGAGATGGCGAATGCGCTCTTCAATGAAAATGTGTACGACGCGCTTGGCTATCTCGACATGTGGAACGACGCGTCGCGGGAACTGCTCGACACGACGCGCGATCGATTCGACATCGATCTTTCGAACGAACTGATGAACTGGTCGC
>JBFXJV010000241.1:0-5817 GCA_050174515.1 Methylocystis sp. | reverse complement strand
GTATTCCGTCGCTTTGTCGAGCGCGACGCGGGCGAAGCCGATGAAATTGCGTCCCGAGCCCGCGACCGCGGCGAATTTAATATTTTCATGTTGAAGATGCTTGAGCGCCAATTCGTCGAGGCCGTGATTGTTGAGCCCCGAGTCGAGCGCATAAGAGATCAGCATCGTATCCTCGATCGGCGCCACGTCGATTCCGTAACGTGCGAGAACGAGCAGATCATATTTCATATTATGAGCGATCTTGAGGATCGCCGACTCTTCAAAGAGAGGCTTCAGTTTCTCGATCGCTTCACTGAGCGGAATTTGGCCGGGAAGGAGTTCGGCGCCGCCGAAGAGATCGCCGGAGCCATTTTCGCGATGCCCCAGCGGAATGTAGCAGGCGCGCCCCGGCGCGACGGCAAGCGAGACGCCCACAAGTTCGCAGCTCATCGGATCGAGCGAGGTCGTTTCCGTGTCGAGCGCGACGATGCCGGCTTCCCGCGCATCGGCGATCCATTGATCGAGGCGTTCGAACGAGGTCACGCATTCGTAAGCGGCGCGATCGATGTTCGTCGCCTGCGCCTCGGCGCGGCGCGTAGCGACGAGAGCCGCGGGGGTGGAGCCTTCCAGCGCGCTCGCGCCGCCGGGTTTCGCCGCGGACGTCGAGGGTTCGGCGGCTTGCGGCGCTTCTGGCGCGTCGCGTCGCACTTCGCCGTCGCGCGCGCGCCAGCCGGCGGGGCCGACGAAATTGGGATCAGGCGCAACGTCATGAATATCGACGCCGTAAAGCTCGGCGACGCGGCGGGTGATCGTGGTGAATTCCATTGCCTGCAGAAAGGCGACGAGCGTCTTGGCGTCCGGTTCGTGCAGACCCAGATCTTCGAGCGGCGTCTCAAGAGGCGCGTCGCGCACGAGCGTCACGAGCTTTTCGGAGAGACGGATGCGCTTGACCGCTTCGGGCTCGGTTAAGGCCTCGCGGCGCTTGGGCTGCTTGATCTCGGGCGCTTTGGCGAGAAGCGTATCGAGATCGCCATATTCATTGATGAGCTGCGCGGCGGTCTTTATGCCGATGCCTTTCGCGCCCGGCACATTGTCGGTCGAATCGCCGGCGAGCGCCTGAACGTCGACGACCTTGTCCGGGGTGACCCCGAAATAATCGACAACCTCAGCTTCGCCGATGAGACGTTCTTCGCGCGCGCCTTTCGCGCCGGCGGTTCCGGAAGCGGGGTCGTACATCGTCACGCCTGGCCCGACGAGTTGCATCAGATCCTTGTCGGCCGAAACGATCAGAACGTCGGCGCCCTTGGCGCGCGCCTGCATGGCGTAAGTGGCGATGAGGTCGTCGGCCTCGTAGACGTCCTGTTCGATCGGGGTGAGGCCAAAAGCCCGCACCGCGGCGCGCATCAGCGGAAATTGCGGAATGAGGTCTTCCGGCGGCTCGGCGCGATGCGCCTTGTAGTCGGGATAAATCTCCTTGCGGAAAGAATGCTCGCTCTTATCGAAGATGATCGCGAGATGCGTCGGCTTTGCGCCCGCGGCGCCCTCGCGCACGAACTGCAAGATCTTGGTGCAGAACAGCCGCACGGCGCCGGTCGGCAGCCGGTCGGCGCGATAATTATATTTCGCATCCTGTCGGATCGATTGGAAATAGGCGCGAAAGACAAAAGAGGAGCCGTCGACGAGGAAGACATGGCTGCCGGGGCCGACGGGCTTATGGGCGAGGGTCATGCGCCTATCTTAACGGCGCGCGCGCCCCGCGTCATGACTTGCGCGCTGGACTTGCGCGCCCGCCCCCCGCTGTTTGACCGGCGCCGGCGCGGGGCCTAGAAGACCCGCATGTCCCACAACAGTTTCGGCCATCTTTTCCGCGTCACGACCTTCGGCGAGAGCCATGGGCCGGCGCTCGGCGCGATCGTCGACGGATGTCCGCCGAAAATTCCGCTCGAAGCGAAGGACATCCAGGTCTTTCTCGACAAGCGCAAACCGGGACAGTCGCGCTTCACCACGCAGCGGCGGGAGGCGGATGAGGTGAAAATCCTCTCCGGCGTTTTCACTGACGGCGACGGCCGACAGGTGACGACGGGAACCCCGATCGCGCTGATGATCGAAAATACCGACCAGCGCTCCAAGGACTATGGAGAGATCGCCGACAAATATCGCCCCGGCCACGCTGATTATGTCTACGACGCCAAATATGGCGTGCGCGACCATCGCGGCGGCGGGCGCTCCTCGGCGCGCGAAACCGCGGCGCGGGTCGCCGCCGGCGCCGTCGCGCGCAAGGTGATCGCCGGCGTGACGATTCGCGGCGCGCTGGTGCAGATCGGTCCGCACCAAATCGACCGCGCGCATTTCGACTGGGCGGAGGTCGAACGCAATCCGCTGTTCTGCCCCGACGCGCGCACGGCGCAATTATGGGCGGACTATCTCGACGACGTGCGCAAGGACGGCTCCTCCATCGGCGCGGTGATCGAAATCGTCGCTGAAGGCGTTCCGGCCGGCTGGGGCGCGCCGGTCTACGGCAAGCTCGACGCCGACCTCGCTGCGGCGATGATGTCGATCAATGCCGTGAAGGGCGTCGAGATCGGCGCGGGTTTTGGCGCCGCCGCGCTCACCGGCGAAGAGAACGCCGATGAGATGCGCGCCGGAACGGATGGACCGAAGTTTCTGTCGAACAACGCGGGCGGCGTGCTCGGCGGCATTTCGACCGGCCAGCCCGTCGTCGTGCGCTTTGCGGTGAAACCGACGTCGTCAATTCTGACGCCGCGCCGCACAATCGATCGCTTGGGCAGAGAGACCGACATCGTCACCAAGGGCCGTCACGACCCCTGCGTCGGCATTCGCGCCGTTCCGGTCGGCGAAGCGATGATGGCGTGCGTGCTCGCCGATCATTTTTTGCGTCATCGTGGGCAGGTTGGGTGACGCTCCGCGCAGCGCGCTGAGCACCGCTTATCCGGCCACCTCGACGCGCTCATGGCCAAGATCGGGCTCGCCGCAGCGCTCCAATATCTTCTGCCGCGTCGCGTCGCGCAACGCGACCGCCGCTTGAAAATCGTCGCCTTTTGGTTCGATGGTCGCGCCGAAATGCACGGCGATCGGGCCTCGTCTGAACAGCGACGAACCGCTGCGCAAGATCGAACGCGTGCCGCATATGGTGATCGGCGTAATGGGAAGCCCCAACTGCGCGGCGGTCGAGAATGCGCCGATATGGAACCCCAGCAGTCCGGGCATTCGCGAAAAGGTTCCTTCCGGATACCAGACCAGGCGCATGCCGGCGCGCGCGGATTGTACGGCGGCCCGCGCGTCGGCCACGCCGCCCGCCGGATCAGTCCGACGCACAAAAATCGCGCCCAGTCGTCGCAGAAAGGGACCTGCGATGCGCTGACGCGCAAGCTCTTCCTTCGCAACGAATGAAAGCTCGCCGGGACAGACCGCGACCAGCACGGCGCTGTCCAGATAGCTCGAATGGTTGGCGATGAAGATGGCGTGTTCCTGCGGAATCGGCGCGTCGCGGGTGACGGCGAGCGGGCATCCGATCAAACGGAAAAACAATCGAGCGGCCGCGCCGAGAAGGCGATGCCGCCATATCCGTTTAGGCGTCAGCAGCACGCAGAGCCACACGAGCGCTCCAATCAGAACCAGCGCGCTCCATGCATAGGCGTTATACGCTAGAAGCGCGAAATTCGACGAGAGGCGGCGCAGCCGAGGGATGACGCCGGAGAGCGCAATGCTCGCGAGTTGCCATTGCGGGCTCTTGCCTTTCATTTGCAGCTGGCCGGTCTCGAACATGGCGCGAGCGGCCGAGCGTCTTATCTTGCCGCTCGACGTCTTCGGGATCGTGTGCGGCGGAACGAGAACGACTTCATCCGGCGCGAGATCGAGCAAGGCCTGAGAGGCGTCGATGATCATTTTGCGCAGCGACTCTCGTCGCGCGTCGTCGCTCAGGCGCGTTTCGGCGAGGACAATGAGCCTTTCCGTCCCGGCGCGCGCATCGATCGCGGGAAACGCCGCGACGCACCCCTTTCTCGTTCCTTCGAGCGAACCTACGGCCTCTTCCAGCTCCTGCGGATAGATGTTGCGTCCCGCGCGCTTGATCAAATCCTTGATGCGTCCGGTGATGAAGACGTCGCCGCCCGCGATATAGCCGCGGTCGCCCGTCTCGAGCCAATCGCCGTCAAATAGCGCGACCGTCCTTTCCGGGTTCTGGAAATATCCTTTTGTCGCCGACGGTCCCCGAAACTGAATGCGTCCCTCCTGTCGCTCCGGCAATTCGCGACTGGCGTCATCGACGACGCGGATTTCGTGATGCGGCAGCGGCCGTCCGCAGGCCACCAAGGAGATGACGCCCTTAGCGTCCGGGCCGGCGATCCGCGCAACGCCGTCACGATCAAGCGCTCTGCGATCGACGCGATCGATAAGCGGTCCTCGGCCAAGCGGCGGGAAAGCGAGCCCCACCGAATTTTCGGCAAGTCCGTAAACCGGAGTCATCATTTCGGACCGAAAGCCGTATGGCGCAAATCGTTGAGCAAAGCGCGCGACCGATGTGGGGCTGACCGGCTCGGCGCCGTTCATGATGGCGCGCAGCGACGACAGATCGAGGCCCCTGATCTTCGTGTCGTCGATCGCCTTCAGGCACAGTTCATAAGCGAAATTTGGCGCCGCCGAGATCGTTGCCTTATGTGTGTCGATCGCCCAAAGCCAGCGCGCGGGATCAGCGAGAAAGGACAGCGGCGACATGATCAGCGCCGACGCTCCATAGTAAAGGCTGCCGAGCCAGCAGCCGATAAGCCCCATGTCGTGATAGAGCGGCAGCCAGCTCACGACCCTATCCGCCGACGAAGCCTTCAATACGGCTCCCATGGCGCGAATATTGGCGAGAAGATTGGCGTGGGATAGCACGACGCCCTTGGGGTCGCCGGTGCTGCCTGAAGTGTATTGGATAAGCGCCGTAACGTCCGGCGACGCCGGCAATGGCGCAGACAGGGGCGCGGCGGAACTTAGATCCGGAATCGTGACGATGTGCTGAAGCGCGCTGACGAGACCATAGAGCAATTTTCCGACGACTCTGATTTCGGCGTTGGTGATGAGCGCGCTCGCTTCAGCGTTCGACAATATGCCGGCCTGTCGACGCAGATGATCCTCGATCTGCGATAGGCGAAACGGCGGGTAAATCGGCACCGGGACAGCGCCGCAGAACAGTACCGCGAAAAATGCGACGAAGAAATCGCGGCTCGTCGGCAGCATGATCGCGATGCGATCTCCGGAGCCGACGCCGCGTTCGACGAGTCCGCCGGCTGCGGCGCGCGCGGCGTGATAGAGATCGTGATAGCTTAAAGGGTCCGGCGCGCCTTCCGCCCGCCAAAGCAAAACATGTTCGCGGTCGCCGTGACGCTCGGCATGTTGAGCGAGCGCATCGATCAGCGTTCTGGCCTCGATCGGCTCGTCCACCGATTCAAGCATGATATGCGTCGCGGGGCGAGGCGACGCTGGAGCGGCTGCCGCGCCGGCGGCGAGAACGGCGTTGACGAGATCGCGGGGACTGTTGGCCTCGCCGATGAGCGTGTCGGGAAGCTGCACCTTGAATTTGCGATTGAGCCGCAGCAGCAGCTCTGCGCGCGACAGGCTGTCGAGGGAAAGATCCCGATCCAGGTCGCTGTCGAGCTGCACGAGTCGGGAATCGACCAAATCAGGATGCAGCTCGATGACGAGATCGCGCACGACCTCGAGCGTCGCCTTATGCGCGTCTTCCAAAACGGGCGTCGATTCGCCGGTCTCACGGCCTGAATTCGCTTCCGCCATGGGGATCAACTCAAACGCCGCGCCGCGCGTCGACCACGGCGC
>JBFXJV010000240.1:0-5841 GCA_050174515.1 Methylocystis sp. | reverse complement strand
CAGATTTACCGGGATGTTCCAACCCGCAAATCCTCCTCCGATCCTGCGGCCGTTTAATGTGTCATTTGACGTTCCAGCCAGAAAAAAATTCTCCCGGCCGAACGTCGCGATGTTGAGGTTGCCGCCGAGACCTATCGACAATCCGGATTTTGGAACAATCGTTGCCCCAGACTCGAAGCCTGACATTGGAAAATCGAAGGCGAGAGCCGAACCGGAAATAGCCATCGCCGTGAGCGCGGTTCCGCAACGAAGACTTCTTTTCATGTCATGCCATCCGAGCGCGTTGGGGAAGGTCCGACTCATCGCGAACTTGATCGCGCAGGCGTCGTCGGAATTGAGGTGAGACCCTCAAAAAAGGGGCCTGAGTTCGCCGTGTTTTCGCCATGCGAATTACGCGTTGCGCGACCTCAAATGTCCAATAGAATTTAGCGAGCAAGAGACCGAACTTACGATTTCTCTGCAGTTGTCACCAAATTGCGACACCCCCAGTCGCGTCCAAATGGGCTTCTCGGGCAATTCGAAGCGCCCGAAATGTTTCCCGCCGCTTCCGGGACGTCGATACGCTGACGTCTGACGCGTTGGCCGTGAATCTCTATCGCCTCGCCGTCGACAACCGACGCGCGTCCAACGATGTCGGCGAGCGCGGCGCTAGAAACCGTCACGACAAGAGCGGCCAAACTGATGCGCTTCACTTTGACGTTCATGGGCAAAGCGCGAAGCCGCTCGCCGCTACATCGACGATCGGAGCGGTCACGCGCGAATGCCAAAATTCCATCGCGCGCGTTCGATCGTAACATCTCCGTTCCCCGTATGGCGCATGCGGCGGAACTCTCCGCCGCCTTCGCATAAGCGCCCGCTGCCTGGGGCGGCGCGAACAAAGAAGCGAGAATGTCTAGCGCCAGTCAAAACCCTGCAAGGGGCGCAAGGCCGCCGCCTTTGAAATAGCCCGGCGGGAGACGTCACAGGTTCAATCCCTGCGCCGCCCGCCGTAGTCAATGAATTCCGGACGCGCGCCCGCAAACCCGACGCCGCCCCTCACTTCGTCGCATAGCTGAACAGCATCGAATGCGGCAGGCCGCGCGGCGGCGGCGGAAAGGGCGCGGCGCGGCGGACCGCCTTTAGCGCGGCTGCGTCAAGATCCGGCGCGCCGCTCGGCTGATGCACCGCCTGATGGGTGAGGTTGCCCATCTCATCGATGTAGAAAACGATCGCGCCTCTCGCGACCATCGAATTTCCGCGCACGCGTGACGGAATATGCATGTGCGGCATGATGAGGCCGTAGAGGATCGTCAGATAGGTCGTCTTGGCGCGGCCGCCGCCAACCGGCGAGCGCTTGCGCGGCGCCGCGAGCTTATAGTCCGGGATCGGCGCGAGCGCCGCGAGCTGGTCGGCGATCGAATTGGCCTCGCCCTTCTTCACCGCGCCTTTCTCATTGGGGTCGGGCTTGTCCTGCGGCGTGTTTTCCGGCGCGGCCTGCTCGATGATCTCGGCGTCGCTCTCGTCCTCGATCGGCTTCTCCTTGACCTCCTCCGGAGCCTTGGCCTTTCCCGTTTCGTCCACGCCGTCCTTCATGCCCTGAGGCTTCTCATCCTTAGGCGTGACATTTTCCTTCTCAGGCTCGTTTTTGGGCGCCTTGAGTTCTTTCTGCTCCGGGGCGTTGACGTCGGACTCGGTCTTGCTTTCGGCCTCCGGAGCGTCGAAGGCCGGCTTCTCGTCCTCGACCGGCGGCGGAGGCGGCGGAGGCTTTTGCTGCTGCTCTTGCTTCTCCGGCGGCTTCTCCGGCTCAGGCGGCGGCGGCTCCTCCTGCTGCGGCGCAGGCGGCGGCTCGGTGATCACCTCGACCGGGATTTCCTCGGCGATTGGCGGAGCTTCGCGGGCGAAGCGCCAATCCTGCCAGAGCAGAAACGCCAGCACGCACATATGCGCCAGAAGGCACAGCAGGAGAAATATGACGAAGCGCGGCCGTATCCCGGCCGCGCGGCGTCGCCGAAGGAATTCGGCGGCCAAGTTCACGCTGATGGCGCGTTGTCCGCTGCTGTCGTTCATCGAGATGGAAAGCCGAACTCCGGCGCCGCCGCTGCTCGCGTAATTGATCTGAATGGGTGATCGGGCCGCGCCACGTCGGAAATTATACCCGCCTTTGGGCAAAAACGCGCCCCCGCAGAACGATGAGCCTTTTGCCGCAGTTATCAACGCGCGGAGCCGTTCATATATAAGAATCTTCTAATTTAATGGGCTCTCAAACTCAGGGGAAACGCATGGAGCGTATTGGGCGAGTGTCGCGCCGCGGATTTCTGCTCGGCGCCGGCGCGGCCGCGGCGATCGGCGCTTCGGCCTATGGCCAAGGACATGCGATGCGGCGGATCGCGCCCAACCGGGCGTCCGACGCCTTCAATCCCGACGTCGAACTCGAACTGGTGTGCAAGCCCGACGAGACGCCGATTTTGACGGGCAGGCCGACGCGCGTGTGGCGATATGCCGGCAATCTCATCAAAGGTCCGGCAAATGCGCTGACGGCGATGCCGGACGCTTATCTCGGCCCGCAGCTGCGCTTCTCCAAAGGACAGAAGGTCCGCATCCGGCTGCGCAATGAATTGCCGGAGGAAACGATCACGCATTGGCACGGTCTGCACGTGCCGATGCTGATGGACGGCCACCCAAGCGCGGCGATCGATCCGGGCGAAACCTACGTCTATGAATTCGACATCCGCAATCGCGCCGGCATGTATTTCTACCATCCGCACACCCACGGAAAGACGGCGACCCAGGTCTATCGCGGCCTTGCCGGCGCGATCATCGTCGAGGACGAGGAGGAGCGTGCGCTCGGCCTGCCGTCCGGCGAATTCGAAATTCCGCTCGTCATTCAGGATCGCTCCTTCGACGACGAAAATCAGCTCGCTTACGGCGGCGACATGCATACGAGCATGTTTGGCTTTTACGGCGACTGCGCGCTCGTCAATGGACGACGCAATCTGACGCTCGACGTTGCGAGCCGCCCCTATCGCCTGCGAATTCTTAACGCGTCGAACGCGCGCATCTACAAGCTGTGCTGGGACGATCGCACGCCCATGACCGTGATCGGCGTGGACGGCGGACTTTTGGAGAAGGCCGAGACGCGCCCTTATGTAATGCTCGCGCCCGCCGAGCGCGTCGATCTGCTTGTCGATTTCAGCGGCCGCCCGCAAGGCTCGAAGCTGACGATGCTCAGCGGCGAATTCTACGGCCTTATCCCGCCGATGGCGCAGCGCATGACGGGCGGCGATCTGCCGATAGGCGAGGCGTTCCCCTTGTTTGCGGCGACGGTGACGAGAGTCTCAACCGACTCGTGGAAACTGCCGGAGAAGCTTTCGACGATCCGGCGAATTCGCAAGGAGGACATCGCCAATCTCGATAATCCGATCCCGATTGCGATCACGATGGCGCATATGGCGATGCTGCTCAATGGCCGGCCCTATGATCACGACGACATCGAGCCGCATGAGCGCATCCCCGTCGACACGACGCAGCTCATCGAAATCTTTCACCAGCGCGGCGGCATGGGCATGGGCGGCATGGGCATGGGCGGCATGGGGCGCATGCAGATGATGGGCGGCGGCGGCATGATGCGCGGACGAATGGGCGGCATGGGCATGGGAAGAGGCATGGGAAGAGGCATGGGCATGATGGGCATGATGTCGATGGCCCATCCCATCCATCTGCATGGCGAGCAGTTCGAAATTGTCGAGCGCAGCTTCGACGGCGACGAGGACGCCTATGCCACGATATGCAAAGGCTTCGTCGACAGCGGACTAAAGGACACTGTTCTTGTCGCGCCAGGCGAACGTCTTCGGATCGTCAAGCCGTTCAGCGATTTCAAGGGTCGCTTCATGTATCATTGCCACAACCTCGAACATGAGGATGCGGGCATGATGCGCGAGTTCTCGGTGGAATAGAGCCGCTCGGCGCGCTGGCGCGAGCGCTGTCTAACGTATTCCCGGCCGGCCTGCGCCCGCCGGGAATGGTTTGGCGCGGATCAGTGCTGCATGCCGCCCATGCCGCCGCCGGAATGCGACATGCCGCCCATCATCCCGCCGCCCATCATCCCGCCACCCATGCCGCCGCCCTTCATGTCGGCCATTGACTTGCCGACCTTCATAATGCTGGTCAGCGTGTCATTCGCGGTCTTTTTCTGTTCGTCGCTCAAGCTGGTGAACAGCGACTCGATCGCGGCCTTCTGCGCGCGCACGACGTCAAGATGGTCGACCATATGGGTCTCCATCATCGTGAGCTTATTCAGCACTTCCGGCTTGGAGTGGTCCATGCGCATGTCGGCGGCGTCGCATTTTTGCTTCGCCCTTTGGGCTGCGGCGCGCCATGCCTCATCGAATGCGTTCCATGCGCCTGTTTGCGAATCGGTCAGTTTCAACTCCGCCTTGAGATAAGCGAGACGTCCATCGACATGTTCGGCGAAGCCGCAGACCATCTTATTCATCATTCCGCCGCCTGAGTGCGACATGCCGCCCATGCCGCCCATGCCCATGCCGCCGCCGCCCTTGTCGCCGCCATGGCTCATGCCCGACATGCCGCCCATCATCCCACCCATGCCGCCGCCGTGACCGCCGTCATGACTCATGCCGCCCATGCCGCCACCTTGGCCCATGCCGCCACCATGGCTCATGCCGCCGCCATGGCCCATGCCGCCGCCCATCATCCCGCCCATGCCTCCCATGCCGCCGTGATGGCCTGCATGTCCTTCGTCAGGCTTATCTGCTTCAGCTTTTTGTCCTTCGGACTTGCCGGATTGCGCCGCGCCTGAGTCGGCTTTGCCGGGGTCCGCCCATTGCGTCGGCGCGCCGGCGCCGTGATCCATTTTGCTGTGGTCCATGCCGCTGTGTTCGGCGCCGCTCTGTTGCGCCTTCGCCACGGAGAGTCCCGCGGCAAAAAGCAAAGCGGCGGCGCTCGCCGCAAGCAATTTTCCGCGCGAGGCGTGTTTTCGCGTCTTCATGGCGCCCTCCCTGGCGATGTTTTTCGCTAACGCTCCTGCCGTCGCGGGCGCGACGAATTTTTATGGAGTTTCGCGCAAATGGCGCGCCTAACCGAGCATCAGGCGCCTTTGATCGTCTGCAACTTTGTCACAGATTTATCCGTTCGGCGATGGGCGAATCGTCACGCGATCGCCAAAACAAATCATGCAGCGCAAAAAGCGGCGGACGCACGCACGCCGCTCATATTTCAGCCCGCCAGACTGAATAATCGATGCGATCTCATTTGGCGCTGCGACGCGCCGCGAAGACCGTTCGATCTGTCGTCATTGATTTTCCGACGGCGCGTTCGGATTGCGCGCCGAATAGGGATCCTGGCCGACTGGACGCGGCGCCGCGGCCTCGCGCGGCTTGGCCGCTTCTTCCTTGTAGCCGGGCTGGCCGACGACCTGCGGCGGCTTCCAATCGCCAGTCGAGGCTTGCTCGCCGGCAAAGGCATGACCAGTCAGGGTCGCGGCCGAAGCGAGGGCGACGACGGCAAAGGCTTATAAGCCATGTTTCCTCTCCCTGATGATTTGAATATCTCCCGCCGACCATCCCAACCGGCGCGAGGCGCGGATTTCGCGCAGCTACAATGCTATTTTTTCGTGTCGCAATTTCTACAGTGATCGATGCGCCGTTTTGACGCAGAGTTATTTCGCAACAGCAAAAAAAATGCACGCCGTCTCAAAAGCGGGGCCGCGCACTCAAGCGGCTTGCTTCTCCGCGATTTCGACCAGCGTGCGCAATATCCGGCGCGTGCCTGTCAGACGTTGTTTCATACTGTCGAATTCGCGAATGAAAACGATTCGCATGTCGGGACGCACCTTGGCGTTCGTCC
>JBFXJV010000239.1:0-5852 GCA_050174515.1 Methylocystis sp. | reverse complement strand
CATGGGTGATCCTCATGTCGATGTCGTCGACGACGGAAGGAAGCGTGTAGAGAAAGCTGCCGTCCTCGCGGATGAAGACAGGGTCTGAGAGCGCCGAACAGTCGATATGCGCCGGACCGCGAATGAGGTCGTTCCATTCGACGACGCCAGATTCGAGCTTGAACCGCCAGTGCGCCCGCCGTCCCTCGGCTTCGAGCGCCGCGCGGTCTGACGCCGAAAGGCGTAGAGCGGCGCGATCGTAGATCGGCGGCAGGCCGCGCGCCTGCTGCATCTTGCGGCGCTTCTCAAGTTCCTCCGCGGTTTCATAGCAGGCGTAAAGGCGGCCGGATCGTCGCAGGCGATCGGCGGCCTCCTCATAAAGCAAGACGCGTTCCGACTGTCGAAAAATCGCGTGAGGAACGACGCCGAGCCAGGCGAGATCGATCTCGATTCCGCGCGCGAATTCCTCGCTGGACCGAGCAAAATCAGTGTCATCGAACCGTAGCGCGAATCGTCCATGGTGGGCGACGGCGAACAGGAAATTGAACAGCGCGACGCGCGCGTTGCCGATGTGAATGCGGCCAGTCGGCGAGGGCGCGAAACGAACGATCGGAGAGGTCATGAGGAAGCTTCGTCAGGCGTTGCCAGAGGAGGGTCGGCGGCAGGGTTTTCGGCAGCAGATCTCCTCTAGCTCGCGCCGGGAGAAGATTCTCTCGCCGCCGTCCTTTTGCCAAGACGCGGCGACTTTGTCAGGCGGAATATCACAATGGCCGCGTCCCGGCGTTGCGCGCTGGCGGCCAGGCGACTCCGCCAGCGTTCGCCGTCGCGATTCTCAGCGTTACGACTCCTAAGGAAAAAGCGCCGTTCATGATCCTGGCCTATATCTGCGCCGGCTGGTGCGCCGTCATTCTCGTTCTCAATCTCACAAGCGTGGCGGTGATGTCCCGAAAATGTCGGGCGCGACCGCGGAACATGCCGCCGCCTGAAGATGCGCCGCCAGTGAGCATCGTGCGCCCTCTGCGCGGGCTTGAGCCCTTCAGCGAGGAGACGCTCGGCGCGACCTTCGATCTCGACTATCCCGATTATGAGATCGTATTCTGCGTGCAATCGCCGAACGATCCTGTCATTGCGCTGGTCGAGCGGCTGATCGCGGCGCATCCCCAACGCGAAGCGCGGCTGCTCGTCGGCGACGATTACATCAGCGCTAATCCCAAGCTCAATAATTGCGTCAAAGGCTGGGAAGCGGCGCGGCATCATCACGTGATTCTCGCCGACTCGAACGCGCTGCCGCCGCGCGATTACATCCAGACGATGCTCGCCGCCTTCCGCGACAATACCGCGATGAGCGTTTCGATGCCGATAGGGTCGCGGCCGAAAGGCTTCTGGGCGACCGTCGAATGCGCGATCCTCAATACCTTCCAGGCGCGCTGGCAATATGGCGCCGAGGCGATCGGCGCCGGCTTCGCCCAGGGTAAGAACATGATGTGGAGGCGCGACGTGCTCGACAGAGCCGGCGGCATTCGCGCCCTGGCGAGCGAAATCGCGGAGGACGCGGCGTCGACCAAGGTCATCCGCGCCCAGGGCATGGACGTGCGCCTCGTCGACATGCCCTTCGAGCAGCCGCTTGGAAAGCGCACCGCCCGCGAAGTTTATTCGCGGCATGTGCGCTGGGCGCGTCTGCGGCGGGCGACCTTCCCCGCGCATTATATTCCGGAATTCATGAATGGCAGTTTTGCCGCGATCGTGCTCGGGGCTTACGCCGCCCTGCAGCTCGACGGCGGGATTGCGATGGTCGCGCTGGTCACGACGCTCGTTGTTTCTTCTTTGCATGGCGGCGAGATTTGGCTCGCGCGCGTCTGCGGCTTCCCGCTCGACTGGCGCATGCCCTTCGCGCTGATCGTGCGCGACCTGATGCTGCCGGTGATGTTCATCGACGCGCTGATTTACGACGATTTCGTCTGGCACGGCGCCGAAATGACCGTGCGCGAGGCGGAAGAGACGACGGGTTGACCTCGAAGCTCTCCAACCCCTGTCACCAAATAGAGGCCGTCTTCACATTGCGCGAAACGCGCTGATTCAGCGCGCCGACGGCGATCTGGGTCCGATGCCCGACGTCGGTTGTTAGCCGCTCTCCTTTCGCCTTATGCTTGTTCAGTTGCGAATCAGGCTTAAAAAATCTATGTAGGACAAAACCTTATTGCACGCGGCGCCGCTTGCAGCGAATATGTTCCCCTGAGAAAAGGACTTAGGAATCATGCTGCAGCGAGCAGAAGCCATCAATTACTTCATCACTCGTTTCGGTTATACGCGTTATCTTGAGATCGGGGTCGAAGCAGGCGTGACCTTTAACGAAGTCAATGCTGCAGAGAAGACGGCGGTGGACCCGCATTTCAAGGTCGCGCGAGACGTACTTCGCGGGGTTTCGTTTGAAACAACGTCCGACGTTTTTTTTGACAATAATCCCCGAGCTGAGTTTGACCTGATTTTTATTGATGGGTTGCACACATTCGAACAATCGTTGCGTGATTTTATTAGTTCCTTGTCACGACTTTCCGAGAACGGCCTGATCCTGATCGACGATTGCTGCCCAAGCGACTACTTGGCGTCTTTGCGAGATCATTCTCTTTGCCAAAATGGCAAGAGCTTGGAAGGCAGCCCGGACAGAAATTGGATGGGCGACGTATACAAAACTATTTTGTTTATCGGTGATTACTTCGACGGCGTTTCTTTTTCCTACATCGACGAGACAATGGGAATTGTCGCGATATGGAAAGAACGGCGAGAAACCGCAAAACGGTTTGCGACCATCGAAGAGATCTATCGTTGCGAGTTTGCTCGCTTTAAATACGAACTCGCGCCAACCGTTCCTATAACTGCATTGCCCGAAATCGGAAATCGGATCGACGCGCTCAAGGCGGCATGAAAAAGCTCGATGCGACCGCGCCTTCGACGACGGCCTGCTCATGCAACTTTATCGAGGCGGGACCGCCTTTCTCATCTGTCTTGGATGAAGCATGCGCGTATGCAGGATTGTTGAGCACCGATCACTTCGACAACGAGGCGTATCTGACTGAATTTTATAGGCGCTGTCGGCACTCCCAGCCGGTTGGCGCATATCTGCTTGAGGAAGCCGTCGTCTCCGGCGCATGGATGCTCGTGTCCAGTCCGGATTTCGAAGACATTTTCAGCAGACTGCCGGGGATGGGTTGGACCGAGCAGCATGTTCAAGCCGTTCTGGACGGTCCAACTCCCATCGCGCGGCAAGACGGGAAATTATCCCCCAGCTATTTGCAGGGAAGATACGTCCTGTTGTCTTTCCCTGGGATGTTTACCTACGGCCATGTTCTTGTTGATATTTCCATTCGAATTCAATTGGCGAGGGCGATGGGAGTTTGCTGCGACGCCAAATTTCTGATTCAGGCGCCGGTGTTTTCTTGGTTCCTGCCATTCTTAGCCATTGCAGGAATTTCCAGTGAAGATTGCGTGACGATTGCCGATGGGCAAAGTTTTCGTGTTGAGAATCTCATCGTCCCTACGATAACGGGCGTGAACGGCGTCCTTAACAAGAACTTGGCGCACTACGCGTTTCGCCGCATGAAGGAGACGATGGCCAATCTGATGGGCGGCGCGCCTGTCAGAAAGACGTTGCTGTTTCCTCTTCACACGACCATGAGTTCCTCGCATGATCCGCGCGGGGTTGCGCAGCGCGAGACCATTGTCGATGCTCTGCAGCGCCGTTTCGGGATAGAAGCATTTGACCCGCTCGGCTTGTCCTTCATTCAGCAGGTCGACAAATTCCGAAACGCTCGCTTAGTAGTCGGGGAGGATTCGTCAGCGCTTCACAACATTCTGTGGAGCGACGGCGCGGATATTGCCGTTATGGCGCCCAAGGGTCTGTTCAATTACTACCACATTGGGATTCAATCGGTAAATGGCGGGCGATGCGCAATCCATTGGGGTGATCAGATTAGCCAGAAGCAGGACACCGGACGCTTCCAAATTGACTTGGATAGTTTTTGCCGAACAATCGAAAAATTACTGCAAGACGAACTTCCCGCATGACAGAGAGCTTTATGTGTGTTCCTGTGGCAAGAAATCCGACAGCGGATCAATAGTTCGTCACGAAAGCCAATCCAATGAGCATTGCAATCTTACTACCGTCCGGAATCTTCAACGGCTCACAAGCCATATCCGATTCAGCGGTTGCAGCCGCCGACCGCCTCTGTTTCACCGAGAGAAAATTTCATCGCAGTCGCTTGGCCGCCGCTGATGCGCTCGACCAATACGGGAGCCTCAGGTGAGAGCTACTACGCATCCTGGTTGAGATAGGCAGTTTCATTGGCGGGCGCACAAGAGCTCGAACCTGGAACCCGCTGATTAAGTGTTTGCCGGTTGCCATAACCGTTTTCGATGCTGGAGCATCGAGGGACAATGGCGGCGGCTGTTCGCAGCCTTGGTGGAAACGAGCCCTGACGACGTTCTCACAAGACGGTATGCCGAATAATGACCACCCCGCGCCGCGTCGGTTCATCGTCGAAATAGACATCGGCGCGCGCGACGCCGTTCGCGTCTTCGACCCCGAAGGATCGGTCGCTCGTGCGGAAGCGCAGATGAGCATAGGCCGGACCGCCGCGCCGGGTTGATATTCGGCGAATTGCCTGGTCGGGCCGTGCGAATGGCTCCTGTCGACCTCTTTCGATACTATCCGCCCCGGGTTGGGCGCTCAGGGCGTTGGCGCGGAGGATAATCCAATGAAGACGCTGGTTGCTTCTCTCATGCTCCTGGCCAGCCTGTGCGCTTATTCTGCCAGCGCAGACGAAGCCGTTGGCTCCACGATTTCGGAATCCGCGCCTCGGATTTGGACGGGCTTTTACGCAGGTTTAAGTGCTGGAGGTTTTTGGAACAACACTTACGATCCGGCGTCGATAGATTGGTCTCGACTGCCAGCGTCAGGCAGTTTCAACTATTCATCGGGCTTTGCGCCGGCGCCTCAGAGGGGAGTCGCATGGAACAACGGCGTCGGTTTCGTTGGAGGCGGCCAGTTGGGTTATAGTTGGCAGCTCACAGACAAAATTGTGGTTGGAGTTGAAACCGACGTTCAAGGATTTGCCGGCGGACGAGGCAATTCGAGCACGGGTGGGTTAACAACCGCGCCATTCGGCAATGGACCAAGCTTTGTCGGTTCTGTTCGTGGACGCGCGGGATACCTTGTAGAACCCAACCTTCAGATTTACGGAACCGCCGGGTCTGCATTCGGCGGCCAAAAATAGCATTGGTGCGCCATTGGCGTCTGTCCACTCGTAAAAGCCAGGCGCCGAGCGTCCTGGACTTGCGGTCCGACTTCAGCGCAAATGGATCGATGCTTTCCACGCGGTGCCTGAGGGGCACGAAGAGGGTGGGCAATGATCGAATCGCATGTGCGCCGTCGCACTGCGAGCGTCTCCATATTCCTGCTACTAAGCCTTCACCGAACAACAGAAGGAGATGGTCATGTCGACTTATTTTGATTGGGAGGTCGCTCAGGAGTCGGCGCGCAGGCAGCTTCGCGTTTCGATTTTGATGGTCGGCGCCATGGCGACCGCAGCGTTCGTGATCGGCTTTGTTGCGTGAAGCGTCCTCATGTGGCGTTAGCATAGCATTAGCCGTCGCGGCTGGTCGCGTTTGCTTCCGTCGTGCGGCGCGCCTGCCAACAGGCGTCCGTTTTGCAAAGCTCCAACCCGGCCGGCGACGACCGGGCATTTTCGTGCAGAAGGATAGGAGAACGCCCCCGACCTTTGACTTTGGTACGAAGAGCGTTCTGGCATTCTCGTTCTGGCCCGTGCATAATGAGGCATGACACATCGCCAACGATGGACTTCTGAGATTCAATGCCT